>NZ_JBLKRU010000021.1:0-687 GCF_047608185.1 Caballeronia eucalypticola | reverse complement strand
TCACCGCTCTACCCTAAGTGTCCACAGCGTGCAGTTCCATTTCATGGGTGCCCCAAAAGCACGGTGCTCGCCAGAGCTTAAGATGTTTAAACCCATCCTTCTCGCGAATCCTGACAGTAAAACGCTTCGCCCCGTACGCTCTCGGGCTAGCACTAGCGACTGAACCTGCCCAAGGAGCGCCCCGCGCTATCCGCGGAAAACCAGTCTCCGAATTTGTATGCATGCCGAAACATTTTGGCAACCCATCGAGACACAATGCTGCAGAATGTGTAAAGCCCAATCCCTAAAATAACAGTGCGAACCGACCAGCTAACCCGAGAAGAACCACACCCATAAAAGCGCGTGAGGCCGTGCGGGTTCGTAGGGCAAGGGTGCTTGCCCGAGAGCGTACGGGGCGAAGCGTTTTACTGTCAGGATTCGCGAGAAGGAGGGTTTCACACATCCGTGGTTCCAGCGAGCACCGCGCTTTTCGGGTACCAATGAATAAAAACTGCACGCTGTGGACACTTAATTTTTAGAGAGTTTAAAGCGTTTTCTTTGCTTCGTTTCTTTGTCGCTTTCGGTGTGTGTCAAGGTAGTTGTCGCGTGCACCGCTACGCAGCTTCTTTGTATCGGGTAGCCGATTGCTCGGTTCTTTCTGGGTTTAGATAGACCGAGCCTGCGAGTTTCCAGTTGCGCGTGTCGCCC
>NZ_JBLKRU010000020.1:0-137080 GCF_047608185.1 Caballeronia eucalypticola | reverse complement strand
ACACACTGGTTATAGGATCAAGCCTTACGGGCAATTAGTATCAGTTAGCTTAATGCATTACTGCACTTCCACACCTGACCTATCAACGTCCTGGTCTAGAACGACCCTTCAAGGAGCTCGAAGCTCCAGGGATATCTCATCTCAAGGCGAGTTTCCCGCTTAGATGCTTTCAGCGGTTATCTCTTCCGAACATAGCTACCCGGCGATGCCACTGGCGTGACAACCGGTACACCAGAGGTTCGTCCACTCCGGTCCTCTCGTACTAGGAGCAGCCCCCTTCAAATATCCAACGCCCACGGCAGATAGGGACCAAACTGTCTCACGACGTTTTAAACCCAGCTCACGTACCTCTTTAAATGGCGAACAGCCATACCCTTGGGACCGGCTACAGCCCCAGGATGAGATGAGCCGACATCGAGGTGCCAAACACCGCCGTCGATATGAACTCTTGGGCGGTATCAGCCTGTTATCCCCAGAGTACCTTTTATCCGTTGAGCGATGGCCCTTCCATACAGAACCACCGGATCACTATGACCTGCTTTCGCACCTGCTCGACTTGTCGGTCTCGCAGTTAAGCACGCTTATGCCATTGCACTATCAGCACGATTTCCGACCGTACCTAGCGTACCTTCGTACTCCTCCGTTACACTTTGGGAGGAGACCGCCCCAGTCAAACTGCCTACCATGCACTGTCCCCGATCCGGATCACGGACCAAGGTTAGAACCTCAAACAAACCAGGGTGGTATTTCAAGGACGGCTCCACCGAAACTAGCGTTCCGGTTTCATAGCCTCCCACCTATCCTACACAGATCGGTTCAAAGTCCAATGCAAAGCTACAGTAAAGGTTCATGGGGTCTTTCCGTCTAGCCGCGGGGAGATTGCATCATCACAAACACTTCAACTTCGCTGAGTCTCGGGAGGAGACAGTGTGGCCATCGTTACGCCATTCGTGCAGGTCGGAACTTACCCGACAAGGAATTTCGCTACCTTAGGACCGTTATAGTTACGGCCGCCGTTTACCGGGACTTCAATCAAGAGCTTGCACCCCATCATTTAATCTTCCGGCACCGGGCAGGCGTCACACCCTATACGTCCACTTTCGTGTTTGCAGAGTGCTGTGTTTTTATTAAACAGTCGCAGCCACCAGTTTATTGCAACCCCTTCACCCTCCTGGCGCAGGCCAGTCAAGCTACAGGGGCGTACCTTATCCCGAAGTTACGGTACCAATTTGCCGAGTTCCTTCTCCCGAGTTCTCTCAAGCGCCTTAGAATACTCATCTCGCCCACCTGTGTCGGTTTGCGGTACGGTCTTGTTAAACTGAAGCTTAGAGGCTTTTCTTGGAACCACTTCCGATTGCTTCTTCGCCTAAGCGAATGGCCTCACACCCTTGAATTACGCGCCCGGATTTGCCTAAGCGCCTTCTCCAATGCAAGGACCGGGACTTCCAACACCCGGACAACCTTCCGCGATCCGTCCCCCCATCGCATTTAACAATGGTGCAGGAATATTAACCTGCTTCCCATCAGCTACGCATTTCTGCCTCGCCTTAGGGGCCGACTCACCCTACGCCGATGAACGTTGCGTAGGAAACCTTGGGCTTACGGCGAGGGGGCTTTTCACCCCCTTTATCGCTACTCATGTCAGCATTCGCACTTCCGATACCTCCAGCACACTTTTCAATGCACCTTCACAGGCTTACGGAACGCTCTCCTACCATGCGAGATAAATCTCGCATCCGCAGCTTCGGTATATTGCTTAGCCCCGTTACATCTTCCGCGCAGGACGACTCGATCAGTGAGCTATTACGCTTTCTTTAAAGGGTGGCTGCTTCTAAGCCAACCTCCTGACTGTTTTAGCCTTCCCACTTCGTTTCCCACTTAGCAATATTTGGGGACCTTAGCTGGCGGTCTGGGTTGTTTCCCTCTTGACACCGGACGTTAGCACCCGATGTCTGTCTCCCGTGATTGCACTCTTCGGTATTCGGAGTTTGCTATGGCGTAGTAATCCGCAATGGACCCCACAACCATGACAGTGCTCTACCCCCGAAGGTGATACACGAGGCACTACCTAAATAGTTTTCGGAGAGAACCAGCTATTTCCAAGTTTGTTTAGCCTTTCACCCCTATCCACAGCTCATCCCCTAATTTTTCAACATTAGTGGGTTCGGTCCTCCAGTACGTGTTACCGCACCTTCAACCTGGCCATGGATAGATCACTTGGTTTCGGGTCTACGCCCAGCAACTGAACGCCCTATTCGGACTCGCTTTCGCTACGGCTGCCTTAATCAGTTAACCTTGCTACTGAACGTAAGTCGCTGACCCATTATACAAAAGGTACGCCGTCACCCCTTGCGAGGCTCCGACTGTTTGTATGCATGCGGTTTCAGGATCTATTTCACTCCCCTCCCGGGGTTCTTTTCGCCTTTCCCTCACGGTACTGGTTCACTATCGGTCGATCACGAGTATTTAGCCTTGGAGGATGGTCCCCCCATCTTCAGACAGGATTTCACGTGTCCCGCCCTACTTGTCGTACACCTAGTTCCACACATCCGCTTTCGCCTACAGGGCTATCACCTGCTATGGCCACACTTTCCAGAGTGTTCGGCTAACGGTCGTGCTAAAGAGTACAGGCTGATCCCATTTCGCTCGCCACTACTTTGGGAATCTCGGTTGATTTCTTTTCCTGCGGTTACTTAGATGTTTCAGTTCACCGCGTTCGCTTCACTGAGCCTATGTATTCAGCTCAGGATGACCCAGAAGGGCCGGGTTTCCCCATTCGGACATCGACGGATCAAAGCTCGTTTGCCAGCTCCCCGTCGCTTTTCGCAGGCTACCGCGTCCTTCATCGCCTGTGATCGCCAAGGCATCCACCACATGCACTTGTTCGCTTGACCCTATAACGAGTGTGTCTCCGAGAGTTCGCTCTACACCGAACCGAAGTTCAATGCCGATGAAACCTCTTTCACACCGCTATAGGTTGAGTATTCGTGTTGCGCCGTATTCCAAAGCAATCTTTCGATCACCTTTTCATACATTGATACAATCACAACCCTGATTCACCTACTCACACACCCATCTCTAAGTGTATTTTCGTGAATCTCTTTACTACTTCTTCCAGATTGTTAAAGAACGACAGCACAACTTAAAGCGCTATGCCTTAAATTGCTTACTGACTGGCTCAATCGCCAATGCATAATCACTCTCGTGTGCAAAGAATGCTATGCGTTGGTGATTGGTGGAGGATGACGGGATCGAACCGACGACCCCCTGCTTGCAAAGCAGGTGCTCTCCCAGCTGAGCTAATCCCCCAAGTACCTTGATGCCTGAGGGTCTGCATTTATCATTTCACGTTCTTTCAAACGCTCAAGAGTAAATGGTGGGTCTGGTTGGATTCGAACCAACGACCCCCGCCTTATCAAGACGGTGCTCTAACCAACTGAGCTACAGACCCTTAGCCTGTCTTCTTACAGCCGATAAGCGTGAGCGCTTTAGCACTTCACTTCAATACGTTTGAGCTCGAGAAAGGAGGTGATCCAGCCGCACCTTCCGATACGGCTACCTTGTTACGACTTCACCCCAGTCATGAATCCTACCGTGGTGACCGTCCTCCTTGCGGTTAGACTAGCCACTTCTGGTAAAACCCACTCCCATGGTGTGACGGGCGGTGTGTACAAGACCCGGGAACGTATTCACCGCGGCATGCTGATCCGCGATTACTAGCGATTCCAGCTTCACGTAGTCGAGTTGCAGACTACGATCCGGACTACGATCGGTTTTCTGGGATTAGCTCCCCCTCACGGGTTGGCAGCCCTCTGTTCCGACCATTGTATGACGTGTGAAGCCCTACCCATAAGGGCCATGAGGACTTGACGTCATCCCCACCTTCCTCCGGTTTGTCACCGGCAGTCTCCTTAGAGTGCTCTTGCGTAGCAACTAAGGACAAGGGTTGCGCTCGTTGCGGGACTTAACCCAACATCTCACGACACGAGCTGACGACAGCCATGCAGCACCTGTGTATCGGTTCTCTTTCGAGCACCCCCACCTTTCAGCAGGGTTCCGACCATGTCAAGGGTAGGTAAGGTTTTTCGCGTTGCATCGAATTAATCCACATCATCCACCGCTTGTGCGGGTCCCCGTCAATTCCTTTGAGTTTTAATCTTGCGACCGTACTCCCCAGGCGGTCAACTTCACGCGTTAGCTACGTTACTAAGTCAATGAAGACCCAACAACTAGTTGACATCGTTTAGGGCGTGGACTACCAGGGTATCTAATCCTGTTTGCTCCCCACGCTTTCGTGCATGAGCGTCAGTATTGGCCCAGGGGGCTGCCTTCGCCATCGGTATTCCTCCACATCTCTACGCATTTCACTGCTACACGTGGAATTCTACCCCCCTCTGCCATACTCTAGCTCGCCAGTCACAAATGCAGTTCCCAGGTTAAGCCCGGGGATTTCACATCTGTCTTAACGAACCGCCTGCGCACGCTTTACGCCCAGTAATTCCGATTAACGCTCGCACCCTACGTATTACCGCGGCTGCTGGCACGTAGTTAGCCGGTGCTTATTCTTCCGGTACCGTCATCCCCTCAGGGTATTAGCCCAAAGGTTTTCTTTCCGGACAAAAGTGCTTTACAACCCGAAGGCCTTCTTCACACACGCGGCATTGCTGGATCAGGGTTTCCCCCATTGTCCAAAATTCCCCACTGCTGCCTCCCGTAGGAGTCTGGGCCGTGTCTCAGTCCCAGTGTGGCTGGTCGTCCTCTCAGACCAGCTACAGATCGTCGCCTTGGTAGGCCTTTACCCCACCAACTAGCTAATCTGCCATCGGCCGCCCCTATAGCGCGAGGTCCCGAAGGATCCCCCGCTTTCTTCCGTAGATCGTATGCGGTATTAATCCGGCTTTCGCCGGGCTATCCCCCACTACAGGACAC
Source organism: Caballeronia eucalypticola (assembly GCF_047608185.1). NCBI lineage: Bacteria > Pseudomonadati > Pseudomonadota > Betaproteobacteria > Burkholderiales > Burkholderiaceae > Caballeronia > Caballeronia eucalypticola. Next base: position 132,151 of record NZ_JBLKRU010000020.1, on the reverse strand, counting down.
GTTCCGATGTATTACTCACCCGTTCGCCACTCGCCACCAGGATTACTCCCGTGCTGCCGTTCGACTTGCATGTGTAAGGCATGCCGCCAGCGTTCAATCTGAGCCAGGATCAAACTCTTCAGTTCAATGCCTGTTACTGTTTTCTATTCTTGCGAATAGGTCGCTCACTCAACGTACTGACAAGTTCCTCCCATCTTCCAGTTACCCGAAAGACGCTCAAAACCTACCTTAATACTAGTGTGAGACTTGATACTTTCGCTTCACGGCAGCACCTCCCGGGTTACCCCGGAAAACACCACCACGCTTAAAGCAAAACACCAAGCGCCCACACTTATCGGCTGTTAGTTTTTAAAGAACATTCGCTACCCACCGCACGATCCCAACCCTCAGAACCCTGCCGCTTTCGCGTCGCTGCATCTGCAGCACAGAAACGAGATTATGTCCTGCGTTTCGCTTTTCGTCAACAGGTTTTTTACTCAACCCCGACTTTCCGATTCGCTGCGAAGCCCGTCCTGCTTGGCTTTGCGGCATCCTCTTAAACGATACGCCATCTGCACTTTCTCACTTCCCTTCGCCTCTTCGTGAAGCGAAGGAACGGAATTCTAGTGCCCGTTTCTCACTCGCGCAAGGGGTTCATGAAAAGAATTTCAGCGGTGCATTTCTCCACACCTACAAAGCGCGCCAAAGGCAGGCGCGGGGAAGCTTTAGCGAAGCTCCAAAACCAGCATCGCAGAGAGGCCGCGCACTAATGGTCCAACCCGACTCATAGCGACTACAATCTAAGGTTCTCTGCACCTGATAACTGCCTCCTATGCGCTCGCGAATCGCCAAACGACTTCCCCCGGATGCCGACAAGCTCGTCGGTCTTTCGCTCTCGCTGTTCGCATCGGGCAGCCGGATAGAAGACCGATTCTGGGAAGCGCGCCTCGACACGCTTCTCGGGAAAATTGTTCGCAACGGCAATCAGACCGCGCTCGATGCCGCGCTCGATCACCTCCAACTCAAGTTCCCCGACGCTTACGGCGCGCTCGCCGATATGGCGGAAACACAAAGCGAGTCGTTCGCAATCGAGATCGACGGTGTGCCGCACGAAGCGCTGCTGATTGCGGCGCCCGTGCTGGCCTGGACGCGCTACTCGATCCCTTCCGGGCCGCTCAAAGCCGAAGTGGTCGACGCGTTGCGTATCCAATTGCAAGCGCACGTGCTCGCGGAAGGCGCGAAAGTGGCGCTCGCGCCGTACCTCTATAGCATCGACCAGTTACCGCGGCACCACGTGGAAACTGCACGCGTCGCGCAGCAGCTCATACAGGCCGTGCTCGGCCACGCGCCTGCACGCCTCAACCTCGGTGACCTGCCCGAAACATCGCCCATACTTGCGGACCCGCGCTTTCTGCTGGCGATGGCCATCGTGCCTGTTGGCGCCGCGCTGTTTCGATGGCAAGAGGAAACGGCCGGCACCCGGATCGAACGCGGCCAGTGTCTTGAACACTGGGCGACCCAAGGCGGCGCCAGTTTTGCGGCCATCCTGCCCGGCTGCGAATTCGAATGTCTGCTGCCAGACGCCTACTATTCGGCATGTCGTGACGCCGACGAACAGGTTCGGCCGCACTCGGTCCGCACCGCGGTTCGGTACCTGTTCGACACGCTCGGAACGGCGCCTGACGAACTACGTGCCGTGATTGCGGGATTTGGCGAGCAACGCGTCGATGAATATCGGATCGGCTTTACGCGCCGTGGCAGCAACGAAGTGATCTATGGCGTCGTCTGGCCACTTTACGGACGAGAAAACGGCGAGATTAACGCGGCCGAAGAAGCGGCCGAGTTAGAGGGCGCGGATGGTCCGGTCGAAGAGATCGTCGCGCTGTTGAAGCGCTCGGGCGTGACCGACGTGCGCCGACACACCGGCCGTTTCGAACCTGAATATTGCGACGATTGCGGCGTGCCGCTGTACGCGGATCCGCTCGGGGAAATTGTCCACGCGGAAATGCCCGAAGACGCTGAGCCAGCCCAGCCTCATTTTCACTGAGGTAAGAGGTTTGAAGAAGCTGGAGGGCGAAGGCGTTTGGGTCTCGTGTGCCGCTTGTTGCCACCCTCCCCTCATTTGCATCATCACGAGGGATCGAGAAGTTAGCGCTTCCGGACCCGGCGAGAAGATGCAACGCCCATCTTGACGGGCCCATTTGTAACTTTCCCGATGCGATACAAAGAACCGTTCCAGCGCCCGTTGGAACGGTTCTTTTTCATGCAGCACCCTCAGCGACCGAATACCTCCGCCCTGTCGTCTATGAGATGCGATCCGGGCAGCAGCGGCTCCTCGTGTTTCCATTCTACAAGCCACTATCTATCGCCCCGTCAACACTGCCGGGCGAACAAAATCCGTGCGTGAAGACAGCGAAAACCTCAAGCCACTTGCCAAGTTGTTCAATGAAAACAACGCCGTTCGTGGATTCAAGCAAATGCAATCCCAATTATCCAAATTTATTCCGATGCCAGAGCGCGGAAGCACGCTTCGGATACGTCTCATCTCGTCTCGTATTCGCACTCATACTTAAGACACATCCCAACATCGCGCGCACGCATTTCAGAACCCTCCTAACAAAGCCTCCCTGAATTGAAATTAATTCGCTAAATCAACCGCCAAGCGAAACACTGCGGGGGATTTTGTGCGTAATGCCTATGCCATTCGGTCAGGGCGCAATTTCGGCCGCGATTGGTCATTATTGGTTAGCCGCATATCGCCCGCCCGGCAGCGGGCATCGCGCCGAACCCATATAACAACGAGGCACGCATGAAATTCACCATAGTCAACTTCGAAGCCGAGCGTCGCGAAGGTTTGAAGGCGCTCTTGAGGCATATCGACCGGCGCGCGCGTTTCAATGAGGCAAAAGACTGGCGGCAAGCGGCAAGTGCGATCTTGCGGCTCGAGCCGGACATGATCGTGATCGACTGGCACGACGCCATGCGCATGGCAGACCTGCGCACGCTGTTGAATGCCTTCCCCGGGATTCCTGCGGCAATCATCGTGGACGAAGCGTCGACCGCTCAGGTCCGACTTCTTCTGAGCGCAGGTGTCCTCGGCGTGGTGCCGCGCGATCTCGACCCTACGCTGATTGTCAGGACGCTCGAAATGGTTCTGCTGGGCGGCCATTACGTTCCCGCGTGCGCGCTTGACCCCGCGCTCGAGCCTGTTTTCCTGTCACGTCGCGACACTGAGCCGAAAGAAATCCGAAAGGGCTCAAAGCGCTTCAACACTTTGTCACTGCGCCAACAGCAAATCATGCGGTGCGTGCACATGGGCAGCACCAACAAGATCATTGCGAAAACACTTGGAATCAGCGAGGGCACCGTAAAAATTCACTTGGGCAGCATTTTCCAGCAACTCGGTGCGCCGAATCGCGCAGCCGCCGTCGCTATTTATAACGTCTGGCAGAACGGCTACCTGGAAGTCCTGAAGCGCGAGGCTGACGCGTCGCCAAGGCCGGCGCTCGGCGATGCCGGTCCCGTGCCGCTGCGCACGGCCGCTTTGCTGGCGTATGCGCCACGGCCGGAGCTTGAAGAACATCTGCTGCCAATGGCAGCAGAACCTCAACCTCGTTTCGGCGACTGAACGCGCTTATTTCACAGCCCGCACGCAACGCGTAAATTAACGCGTTGCGTGTTGGAAAATCCCCGCTGGCACAGTCAATGCACACGTTTTCTGGCGCAAACGAGTAATATAAGATTTATGGGTTTCTTCTACACACCTCTTCCGCTTTGGCTCGCAATAGGTGGCTGGATTGTCACTGCGGGTGTGCTCGCCCTTGCAATTTGGAAGAACCCGTTTCGACGGTTGCAGGACGGGACGCTTCAACACGTCTGGTTCGGCATTGTGGTTGCCGTCACGGTACTGTGGGCGTGCAATACCTGGTTCGAAGATGGACCCGCCATTCATCTACTAGGCGCAACGCTTATGGTCACGCTGTTCGACTGGCAACTCGCAATGGTCGGCATGGCGGTGACAACCGGTTTGGCGGCGGTCGTGCTGGATGCCTCATGGCCCGGTGTTCCCGTGACCTTCTTATTGTTCGGGGCATTGCCCGTCGCCGTTTCGTCGCTGCTACAGAAAGCTATCCAGGCGTGGATTCCGCGCAGTCTGTTTGTCTTTATCGTCGGCCACGGTTTCCTGACATCAGCGTGCGCTGTCGCAGTAGCATGTTCCGCGGGGCTGTTGCTGGAAATCGTGCTTGCAAATGGCGCGATGATTATCCCGGCCGGATTTACGCTAGCTGCCTCCCTGCTCGTAGCCGGCGAGGCCTTGTTCTCCGGCGTATTCACCATCCTGATCACCGTCTACCGGCCTGCCTGGATCACTACGTTCGACGTCCGGCGTTATCGGCTGGATCGTGGGCCGCGCGTCTAAACGCTGTATCGATTCCAAATCTTGTCCCGCATCAAGGTCCTCGGCAGAAGCTGTGTCGAGGCCGGGCATCTTTGGCAGTTCGTGAAAGAATTTAATATAAGATGGAACTCCACCTCACTGTCGGGCATCTTACGTGCCTGTTGTCTCTTTAGTGCATAACCTGATGGATAGTATTCAAGTACCGCGTCGACTGCTCCGGCTGGTCGGCCGGCTGGTGGCAGTTGCATCAATGGCGACCCTGGCGTCGGCCGCGTGCAGCGCTACTGCGTTCGCTGATACGCTTGACGAACGCAACGAGCTCGTCAATCACTTCGTTACCGACTTCAACGCCAATCCCCTGGTGGCCGACTGCGCTGCCCACGGAAGTTTCGTGGCGAGTACATCGACGGCGTTCGATCATGTGGAGTTTCCCGCCAGTTCCTTCGATTCCGCTCATGGCAGCATCGTCCCCTGGAACGACTCATTCGACGACCACAAGCAACGCATCAAGGTGGACAACGTCGTGACGGTCGAGGGCCTTGGGGTCACCAAGGAGGGCGACTCCACGCCTTCTACGCTGAAGTTCCGTTGCGGCTATGTAGGCAGCCAGATGCTGGCTTTCGGCTGGAACGATCCGGTGCCGTCAGCCACGCCGCGAGCTGAACCCCGCTCGAGCCACGGTGCAAGAGGCCGGCATGGTGCGGTCAAGGGCAAAGGGAAAACGAGCTCGAAATCGGCAGGCAGCAAGACGACGAAAAAATCGGCGAGCAAAAAGAAGCACTGAGCCGTGGGGCTCTGAGGCACGTTCTCCGAGCCATCGTCTCAACCTCAACGTCAATGCAAAAGGGTGTGATCGCTATCCAGCGATCACACCCTTTTGATATACACCCTTCAGAACGCGCAGGCATCGCATGCGCACCAGCGCGCCAACCTCAGAACGCCTGCAGATGCCGCAGGATAGCCTGAAGCATCGACGCCCCCAGCGCGGCGCTGCGCTCGCCGTTCCATCCAACCCGCTCGTCCGGCAAATTCGCGTTGTCCTTGAACGGCATCTCAAGCGTCAACGACAAACATCCGAACTCATTGCCCACATATTTGGATGCCAGCTTCAACGCGTCCGTCTGGTACTTGCTCGCTTCATAGCCGTACACGTCCTGAAAATCGGGACTCGCCTGCTTGAAGCATTCGATGAACGCCTTCTGTTCCAGCGCCTGCTTTTCAGTAAAGCCGGGCAGCATCTCCGACCCGGCCACGAACACGTAAGGCAGCGCTTCGTCGCCGTGGATATCGAAGAAAAGATCACAGCCCAGCGCGTGGATGGCATTACGAACGGCCAGCACTTCAGGACTGCGCGCGGCGTCCGGTTCCATCCATTCGCGATTCAGGTTGGCACCCGCGGCGTTGGTGCGCAGATTGCCGAGCACGCTGCCGTCGGGATTCATGTTCGGCACGATATGGAACACGGCGTGATCGAAGATCAATCGTGCGACAGGATCACCCGCCCAGTCGCCCCAGCCCGCCAGCCGTTTGACCAGACCTTCCACGAACCACTCGGCCATGGTCTCGCCGGGATGCTGGCGCGCGATGATCCACACGTTCTTCTTCGGCTTCACCGGGCGCTCGGTCTCTTCGGTCAACCCAAGCGACACGAGCGACATGGGCCGGCCTTGCACCGTCCGGCCTATTTCAGTCAGCGTCGCGTGCGGCATTTGCTGAACGGCACCGAGAAATCCTGCATGGCGCTCTTCGCTATACGGCTCGAAATAGGCGTAATACACGGCATCGAAATCCGGCGTGTGCTCGATGGTCAAGACGCGGCCGTCGTAACGAGTCGGCACACGGAACCAGTTGATGCGATCGTAGCTCGCCACTGCCCGATACTCGCGCCAACCATCGGCGAACGCGCAGTCAGCGGCGTTTTCGAAGTTCATCGTGAGCGGCTCGTCGCGCACGCCCGAGACGCGGAAGTAGAACCACTGTGCGAACTCGGCGTGGCTGTCCGGCCGCACACGCAAGCGAATGGCCGCGGGGTCCTCGGCGGACACAACCTCGATCGCGCCTGCATCGAATTGACTCGTGATTGAAATGCTCATGACGCTTCCTTAATAGTGCGTGCTCGTGGCGCTCAAGAACCCAGCCGCCGTCGATACACATAACTCGTTTCGGTGGATGCCTTTTTATCGAAGGCATACCCATCGCTGTCGAAAGCCTTCAGGCCTTCCGGCTCGTCAATCCGATGCTGCACGGCAAATCGCGCCATCATGCCCCGCGCGCGTTTCGCGTGAAAACTGATGATCTTGTACTGGCCATTTTTCCAGTCCTGGAAGACCGGCGATATCACCGGCGCGTCCAGGCGCTTCGGCTGCACCGACTTGAAATACTCGTTGGACGCGCAGTTCACCAGCACGCGCGCGCCCTTCTGTTTTTTCATCTGCGCGTTCAGGGCTGACGTGATTCGATCACCCCAAAACGCATACAAATCCTTGCCGCGCGCGTTGGCGAACTTCGTGCCCATTTCCAGCCGATACGGTTGCAACAGATCCAGCGGCCGCAGCAGTCCGTACAATCCGGAGAGTACGCGCACATGAGTTTGAGCGTAGTCGAGATCCGCCGCTTGCAGCGACTTTGCGTCGAAACCTTCGTAGACATCGCCGTTAAACGCCAGCATGGCCTGCTTCGAATTATGCGTGTCAAAGCTCGGCGACCAGTCCGCATAGCGCTGGAAATTGAGGCGCGCGAGGGGATCGGAGATATGCATGAGGCTGCCGATTTCCTGTGGCGAGAGCTTGCGCAACGCGTCGATGAGTTCAGCGGAATCGGCGGCGAATTCAGGCAACGTGTGCTTGCTGACGTGAGGCGGGGTCTCGTAGTCGAGCGATTTGGCCGGCGATAGAACGATTATCATAGGGGCTCGCCGGCATGCTGCCAACGATGAAGACGGAAACCCTCGATTGTATCGAATGAAAAAATCCCCCGTGCTGCGCGCCGTGCTCGATTCGAATGTCTGGATCGACATCCTGGTATTCGATGACCCCATTACGCGCCCAATCCGTGCCGCGCTTGAAGCCGGCACGCTGCAAGCGCTGATCGATGCGCGCTGCCTCAAAGAACTGACATATGTGCTGGACTATCCGCAATTCGCGCGCTTCGCCGTGAATAAATCCGAAGCGCTTGAAACGGTCGCGCGGCTTTCGCAATTCGTCGCGCCCGAACCGCCGCCTGCAGACGCGCCGCCGCTGCCGAAATGCCGCGATCGCGACGACCAGAAGTTTCTCGAACTGGCGCACGCGAGCAAGGCCGACTGGCTGGTATCGAAGGATCGCGCCGTGCTTAAACTCGCGAAACGCACGGCACGCGATTTCGGGTTTCGAATCGCCCAGCCCGCGCCGTTCGTAGCCAGCTTCTTAGGCAGCCTGAAAGCGGACATTGAAGCTTATGAAGAAACAACTAAAGCAACGAACGAGGTAACAAACGCTTTCGACGTTTAAAATAGGACACATTTCCTTTTAGCGCAGCCGATCGCCCACGCCATGAACGCCTCGCACGACCTTCCGACTTCGTCCGCTGTTCCCGCCATTGCCTCGCGTTTGCCGAACGTCGGCACGACCATTTTCACGGTCATGAGCGCGCTTGCGACACAGAAAGGCGCGGTCAATCTAGGCCAGGGCTTTCCGGATTTCGCATGCGATCCGCGCATCGTGGACGCCGTATCGACGGCCATGCGCGACGGCCACAACCAATATCCGCCGATGGCCGGCGCCGCGCCGTTGCGCCACGCGATCAGCGAGAAGATCGAACGGCTGTACGGCCGCCACTACGACATCGAGCGCGAGATCACCGTCACGGCCGGCGCGACCCAGGCCATCCTGACCGCCATCTTGTGCTGCGTGCATCCGGGCGACGAAGTCATCGTGATCGAGCCGATGTACGACTGTTACGTGCCCGCCATCGAGTTGGCGGGCGGCAAACCGGTGTTTGTATCGCTGGAAGCACCCGATTACGCGCTGCCCTTCGACAAGATCGCGGCCGCGATCACGCCGGAAACGCGCTTGCTGATCATCAACTCACCGCACAATCCGACGGGCCGCGTCTGGCGCGCCGAGGACATGCAGAAGCTCGACGAGATCCTGCGCGGCACCGACCTGCTGGTCCTCTCCGACGAAGTCTACGAACACATGGTCTTCGACGGCGCTCCGCACGAAAGCGTGTGCCGATACCCAGAGCTCGCCGCGCGCAGTTTCGTGGTGTCGAGTTTCGGCAAGACTTTCCACGTGACGGGCTGGAAGATCGGCTATGTCGCGGCGCCCGCCGCGCTGACGGCGGAATTCCGCAAGGTTCACCAGTTCAACGTCTTCACCGTGAATACGCCGATGCAGGTCGGCATTGCGGAATACCTCAAAGATCCCGCGCCGTATCTGGAATTACCCGCGTTTTATCAGCAAAAACGCGACTTTTTCCGCGAAGGGCTGGCCAACTCGCGCTTCAAGCTGCTGCCTTGCGACGGCACGTATTTCCAGTGCGTCGACTATTCGGCCATCAGCGACCTGCCTGAGGCCGAATTCTCGCAATGGCTCACGAGCGAAATCGGGGTCGCCGCCATTCCGGTTTCGGCGTTCTATCACGAGAGCCACGAATCGGGCGTCGTGCGTTTTTGCTTCGCGAAAAAGGAAGAGACGTTACGCACCGCGCTTGAACGTCTCGCCACCCTTTAACGGCTATATCTTCGGCAGCGCTTTTTTCTGCGCGTCCATGAAGGCGAGCCGGTCGGCCGTGACCTTTTGTGCGGCCGACCGCTCGCCCACCAGCTTGTTGTGAGTCTTCCAGTCGATCCCCGATTCCAGCAGGAAATCCCCTCCATAGATGGCTTTCGTCGTCAGCCCGATCAGCGGCAAATTCACGAACGCGCTTACATCGGCGATACTGAAGGTCGTGCCGAGCGCGTACGGTTCGAACCTCGCAATCCGCTTCAATCCGGCGATGCCATGCCTGAGCCGTTTTTCCGCGCGTACCTTCGTGTAGTCAGTCACCGTGCCGCCGAAAAACGCCTGCTTGTAGAGCTCGCGCGCAACCAGTTCAAGATGCGTTTCGAGGAACACGATCATCTCGCGCTCCTTGGCGGCCGTGAACGGATCGGCGGAAAAAATGGGCTTCTCCGGATAAGCGCTCGCCAGATATTCGACAATCACCTGCGACTCGCACAGCGCCCCAGCCTCGGTTTCCACATACGGAACCTTGCCAAGCGGCGAGCGCGCGAGGGTTGCTTCGTCCTGGCCGAAATTCGCGCGCACCTCTTCGAACGGAATGCCGTGTTCGAGCAGCACGAATTTCACCTTGTTCACGTAGTTGGACAGCGGAAAACCATACAGCTTGAGCATCTTGAGTCTCCTGGACATCTTTCGTTTTAATCAATACAGGCAATCGATCGTCTTTGGGGTCATCTTATAAACAGTACGATCGTGCTAATCTAGCAAAAAAGGAGTGAGACACGCCATGAGTTTTCGCGATACAGAGATTCGGACCGTTGGCATTGTCGGCAGTGGCGCGATGGGACGCGGCATCGCGCAGATCGCAGCGCTCGGCGGCCTGAACGTGCGTCTGTACGACACCAATCAGCAAGCCATCACGGCTGCACGCGAGTATCTCGCTGACACCCTGAACAAACTCGCCACAAAAGGCAAGCTGAACGAAGCCGATGCCCACGCGGCGCTGGCGCGCATTCATGCGGCTGGGGCGATCGGCGATCTGGCCGATTGCGATGTGGTGGTCGAAGCGATCGTGGAAAAGCTGGAGGTCAAGCGCGAGTTGTTCCGCGAGCTGGAAAGCGTGGTCCGTGCGGATTGCATCCTGGCGTCGAATACGTCGTCGCTGTCCATTACCGCCATTGCCGCAGGGTGCGCCAAGCCGGAGCGCGTGGTCGGCCTGCACTTCTTCAACCCCGTGCCGCTGATGAAAGTGGTCGAAGTAATCGATGGCTTGCGCGGCGACCCTGCTGCCGGCGACGCGCTGATGGCGCTCGGCCGCCAAATGGGCCACACGGCCGTGCGCGCGAAGGACATGCCCGGGTTCATCGTGAATCACGCCGGGCGCGGCATGAATACCGAAGGCCTGCGGATCGCGAGCGAAGGCGTGGCGAGTTTCGCGGATATCGACCGGATCATGCGCGAACAAGCGGGTTTCCGGCTCGGGCCGTTCGAGTTGCTCGACCTGACGGCGCTCGACGTCTCGCATCCGGTGATGGAGTCGATCTATCACCAGTTCTACGAGGAACCGCGCTTCACGCCGTCGCCTATCACGGGCACGCGGCTCGCCGGTGGCTTGATCGGGCGCAAGGTCGGTGAAGGTTTCTATAAATACGTGGACGGCAAGCAGCAGGTTCCCGAAGAGGCACCGGCGCCTACAACGTTGCCGCGTCGCGTATGGGTCAGCCGGGCATCTGCCCACGCGCGCGAAGAAGTGTTCCGGCTGATCGCGAAGATGGAAACGGCGGTGACTATCGATACCGGCGGCAGCCCCGCGCCGGATTCGCTGATTATTGTCACGCCGCTCGGCCACGATGCCACCACCGCAGCCGTCGCGGAGAAACTCGACGCGTCGCGCACGGTCGCTATCGACACGTTGTTTCCCCTCGCCGATGCCACCCGGCGCACCATCATGACCACGCCCGCCACGACCGCCGAATTCCGCGATGCCGCGCACGCGCTCTTCGCATTCGATGGCGTTCCCGTCACCGTGATTCGCGATTCGACCGGCTTCGTCGCGCAGCGCGTGGTGGCGACCATCGTCAACATTGGTTGCGATATCGCGCAGCAACGCATTGCGTCGCCTGCGGATATCGACCTTGCCGTGACGCTTGGCCTAGGTTATGCGCGCGGTCCGCTGGCGCTGGGCGACGCGCTCGGCGCAAGCACCATTCTCACGATCCTGCGCAACATGCAGGCCGTGCTCGGTGACCCGCGTTATCGTCCGTCGCCGTGGCTCGCACGGCGTGCGCAACTCGGCTTGTCGCTTACCTTCGATGAGGTCGCAGCATGAGCGCCGAACTGTTGTCCGCCCGACCCGCCGAAAGCGACACCACGCTCGTTCTCAAGCTGTCCAATCCGGGCGCCCGCAACGCGCTGCACCCGGACATGTACACCGCCGGCATCGAAGCGATGAATACGGCTGAACGCGATACGTCGGTGCGCGCGATCGTGCTGACCGGCGCCGATAACTTCTTTTGCGCCGGTGGCAACCTGAACCGCCTGCTTGAGAACCGCGCGAAGGATCCGTCGGTACAGGCTGCGAGTATCGACATGCTTGGCGAGTGGATCATCGCGTTGCGGTCATCGACGAAACCGGTGATCGCCGCTGTGGAAGGCGCTGCGGCGGGCGCCGGGTTCTCGCTGGCGCTCGCGTGCGATCTGCTGGTCGCGGCTGACGACGCCAAGTTCGTGATGTCGTACTCGCGCGTGGGCCTCACGCCCGATGGCGGCGGCTCGTGGTTCCTCACGCGCGCGTTGCCGCGTGCGCTCGCCACCGAAATTCTGCTCGAGGCAAAACCGATAGGCGCCACGCGACTGCATGAAGTCGGTGTCGTGAACCGCGTGACGAAACCGGGCGCAGCGCTCGACGCGGCCATCGCGTGGGCCGATGAACTCGGCCGCATGGCGCCGAAAGCGCTCTCGCGGATCAAGACGCTGATCACCGCGGCCGAAACGCAGTCGTTGGCGGAACATCTGGATGACGAACGCGATGGTTTCGTCGATGCTCTTCATAACGGCAACGCGCTCGAAGGCATCAACGCGTTCCTCGAAAAACGGCCACCGCACTACAAATGACGACCTCGTACGAACTGCCCAAACGCCGCCGTATTTTCCTGATGCGCCACGGCGACGTCACTTACTTCGATGCAACCGGCCGTGCCATCGATCCCGAAGGTGTGCCGCTAAACGAACGCGGCCGGGAAGAAGCCAGCGCGGCGGGACGCGAGTTCAAGGCGCAGCAAATTCGCTTCGATAAAGTCATCGCCACCGGTCTGCCGCGCACGCTCGAAACCGCGCAACGCGTGCTGGCAGAAACGGGCCAGCAGATCGACATCGATATATGGCCGGAATGGCAGGAGATTCGCGGCGGCCGTCTGGGTGATCTACCACCCAAAGATTTTGAGCGCGCGTTTCTCAGCGTCTTCGATGGCATCGTGCCGGAAACGACTGCGTTTCTGGGTGGCGAGACTATCGGCGAATTGCTTGATCGCGTATTGCCCGCGATGCAACGGCTACGCGACGATTCGTCCTGGGACACCGTGCTGCTTGTGCTGCATGGCGGCGTCAATCGCGCGTTGTTATCGCACGCGATCACCAGCGGCGGCCGCACGTTTTTCGGCCATCTTTCGCAGACTACGGGCTGCATCAACGCGCTTGATGTCGGCGATAAACCGGCCGATTGGGTCATCCGCGCGATGAATCATTCCCCGCCCTCGCCGCTTCACGCCGCGGTACGCAACACAACTATGGAACTGTTGTACGCGCAGTTCGTGCGCTTTAAATCGCTGATGAAGTCATAGCGCCTCAAGCGCGGTGCCTCGGTAAATAAACGCAAGACCGGAGGAGACAACGATGGCTACAAACGATACCCCCGTCCCGCAGGACTTCTCAGCGTTCGAGGGAACACGCCCGGTCAACAAGCGGCAACAATTCGATGTTCCGGCGTTGTCCACGTGGCTGGAATCGCATGTTGAAGGTTTTGCCGGACCGCTCACCGTCGAGCAATTTGCCGGCGGTCAATCGAATCCCACCTTCAAGCTGATCACGCCCGCGCGCAGTTACGTGATGCGATCGAAACCCGGGCCGGCGGCGAAGTTATTGCCATCGGCGCATGCGATCGAACGTGAATATCGCGTGATGGACGCGCTCGCCGGCACCGATGTTCCCGTCGCGAAAATGTTCGCGTTATGCGAGGACGAAAGCGTGATCGGGCGCGCGTTCTATGTGATGGAGTTCATCGAAGGCCGCGTATTGTGGGATCAGGCGCTACCGAGCATGACACCGTCCGAACGCGGTGCGATCTACAACGAGATGAATCGCGTGATCGCGGCGCTCCATTCGGTGGACATCGCTCAGGTCGGGCTTGAGACCTACGGCAAGCCCGGCAACTATTTCGAGCGTCAGATCGGCCGCTGGAGCAAACAATACGTTGCGTCGGAAACCGAGTCTATCGATGCAATGAACAAGCTGATCGAATGGCTGCCGAAGCACATTCCTCGTGGCGAAGAAGGCGCGCCGGCGGAACGTGTATCGATCGTTCATGGTGACTTCCGGCTCGACAACCTGATCTTCCATCCAACCGAACCGCGCGTGCTTGCGGTGCTCGACTGGGAACTGTCCACGCTTGGCGATCCGCTTGCCGATTTCGCTTATCACTGCATGGCGTGGCATGTTGACCCGACGCAATTTCGCGGCATCGGCGGCCTCGACTGGGCGGTGCTGGGCATTCCCGACGAGGACGAATACGTCGCGACCTACCTTGCCCGCACGGGTCTTGCCATTCAGGGCGACTGGAATTTCTACCTCGCCTACAACATGTTCCGCATTGCCGCGATCCTGCAGGGAATCATGAAGCGGGTGAGCGAAGGCACGGCGGCAAGCACGCAGGCTCTTGATGCTGGAAAGCGCGCGAAACCCATGGCCGAACTCGCGTGGCTGTATGCGCAGAAAGTCGGAGAATAGAGATTAATGAGGAGAGGATATGAATTTCGATTACACGCCGAAAATGCAGGAACTGCGCCACAAGCTAAGCCATTTCTTCGATGAACACATCTACCCGAACGAGCGGGCGTTCAACAGCGAAGTCGCCGCCAATCGCGCAAACGGCAACGCTTGGGTCCCGACTGCGTTGATCGAAAAGCTGAAGGAACAAGCCCGCGATGCCGGCCTGTGGAACCTGTTCCTGCCCGCATCCGAACGCGGCGCCGGACTGAGTAATCTGGAATATGCGCCGCTCTGCGAGATCATGGGCCGCGTGCCATGGGCGCCCGAAGTCTTCAACTGCGGCGCGCCGGATACGGGCAACATGGAGACCATCGAACGGTATGGCAGCGAGCAGCAGAAACTCCAATGGCTCGAACCGTTGCTGCAAGGCGAGATCCGCTCAGCATTCCTGATGACCGAGCCGGACGTGGCTTCGTCGGATGCGACGAATATCCAGTGCAGCATCGTGCGCGATGGCGACGGCTATGTGATCAACGGCCACAAGTGGTGGTCGTCGGGTGCGGGCGATCCGCGCTGCAAGGTGTATATCGTGATGGGCAAGACCGATCCCGACGCGCCGAAACATCAGCAACAATCGATGATTCTCGTTCCCGCAGACGCGACCGGTATCACGGTTCACCGGCCGCTCTCGGTGTTCGGCTACGACGACGCGCCGCACGGTCACATGGACATCACGCTCGAGAACGTACGCGTGCCGGTATCGAACATGCTGCTCGGCGAAGGGCGCGGCTTTGAAATCGCGCAGGGACGTCTTGGCCCGGGCCGGATTCATCACTGCATGCGCCTGATTGGACTGGCTGAACGCGCGCTCGAATTGATGTCGAAACGCACGCTGCAACGGGTCGCTTTCGGCAAGCCGATCGCTGCGCACGGCGTGACGCAGGAGCGAATTGCCGAAGCACGCATCATGATCGAACAGGCGCGTCTGCTCACCCTGAAAGCGGCTTACATGATGGATACCGTCGGCAACAAGGGCGCACGCGGCGAGATCGCGATGATCAAGGTGGTCGCGCCGAATATCGCGTGCCAGATCATCGATTGGGCGATCCAGGCCCACGGCGCGGCCGGTGTTTCCGATGACTTTCCGCTGGCGTACGCCTACGCGCATGCGCGGACGTTGCGGCTTGCCGACGGACCCGATGAAGTGCATCGGAACGCGATCGCCAAGCTGGAGCTTTCACGGTACGCGTGACGCGGTGTTGAGCGTCCTTCTGCGAACTATGGTCTA
Organism: Caballeronia eucalypticola; assembly: GCF_047608185.1. Taxonomy (NCBI): domain Bacteria; kingdom Pseudomonadati; phylum Pseudomonadota; class Betaproteobacteria; order Burkholderiales; family Burkholderiaceae; genus Caballeronia; species Caballeronia eucalypticola. The sequence continues at coordinate 116,799 of NZ_JBLKRU010000020.1, read as the reverse complement.
ATTTTTGGCAGCGTTTTTGAGTGGCAACCCCTGATTGCTCGGGTCGCCGCTTTCCCGTATTAGGACCAGGAGCGAAGATGATCGACGTCTATAGCTGGGCCACGCCGAACGGCCACAAGATTCATATCATGCTGGAAGAACTCGGACTCGAGTACAAAGCCATTCCCATCGATATTGGCGCGGGCGATCAGTTCACGCCCGATTTCCTGGCGATCAGCCCGAATAACAAGATCCCCGCGATTATCGACAGCGATGGCCCCGAAGGCAAGCCGCTGGCACTCTTTGAATCCGGGGCGATCCTGTTTTATCTCGCTGAGAAGACGGGTAAGTTCTTGCCTCTGGATCCTGTCGGCCGATACACGACCATGCAGTGGCTGATGTTCCAGATGGGCGGCGTTGGACCCATGCTTGGCCAGGCGCATCACTTCAGGATTTACGCGCCGGAGAAGATCGAGTACGCGGTCAATCGATATTCGAACGAAGCCAAGCGCTTATATGGCGTAATGGACAAGCAATTGGGCGTGACGCGGTATCTCGCGGGAAACGAATATTCGATCGCTGATATCGCGACGTTTCCGTGGACGCGATCGTGGAAAAACCAGGGGATTGAGCTGGACGAATTTCCAAACGTGAAGCGTTGGTTTGACGAGATTTCGGCGAGGCCAGCGGTTATTCGCGGCGTCGAAGTACTTGCGTCTGCGCGCAAGGATTTGACCGGCGATAAACAACGCGAAGTGTTGTTTGGCGCGCAGCAGTACGCGCGGCGTTAAGCGTGAATTGGCGCAGGTTCCTCGCTAGGGGAACCTGCGCGATGACAAGTACCGGCTTTCAGAAGTAATGCCGCGTGATGAACTCAGCGACGCACACGGGTTTATCGCCGCCTTCTTTCTGCACGGTCACGCGCCAGATGACCTGCACGCCACCCTCTTCCACATCGGCCACCGTTTCGGCTGCGAAACTCGCCCGCAGCTTCGTCCCAACGCGCACTGGCGACATGAACCGCACCTTGTTCATGCCGTAGTTCACGCCCATTTTCTGCTGCAACGGCACGCATTGCTCAAGCCACATTGGGACCAGCGCCAAGGTCAAAAACCCATGCGCAATCGGACCACCGAATGGCGAATCTTTGTTCGCCCGCTCTACGTCGACGTGGATCCACTGATGATCGTCGGTGGCATCTGCGAATCGGTTCACGCGTGATTGATCTATTTCCAACCACTCGCTTACATACTCTTCCCCACCCGCCGCGGCTTTTACATCCGCTGCACTGGCTAACGTGGCTAGCGTCATTGCATATTTCCCGGGTGGCGAAGCCCGAAGATTGCTGCTGAATCCACGGTCAAGACCAGTTCGTCGTGCTGGTTATAAGCTTCCCACCGCGTACCGACAATTCCACGATCCGGCTTGCTCTCCGACACTCGCTTGCTCAGCACGCGCACCGTCAATCGCACGGTGTCGTTCACGCGAACCGGCTTGAGCCAGCGGATATTATCGAGGCCGGGAGAACCCATTGAAGTGGAATCGGCGAGCATGTCACGCACCAGGATTCCCATCATTGCCGAACATGTATTCCAGCCGCTCGCGACCAGCCCGCGAAACGGCGATGCCTCACCACCCGCCTCGCTCAAATGAAAAGGCTGCGGATCATAACGCCCGGCAAATTCGATAATCTCTTCTCTCAGAAACGTATGGCCGCTCAATTGCGCCACGGCTCCCACTTCGAAATCTTCATAGCTGAACGTCATCTCCGCTCTCCTGTTTCAATGCATCGATTATTTAAACATCAGTGTTGGCGAATCCAGGCAACGACGCAAACCGTGCAAGATGATGATCGACGTCGCCTAACGTTGTTTCGATGATCGACAAACGCTTGAACCAATGCGCCGCTGCAACTTCGTTCGTCACGCCCATTCCGCCATGCAACTGCACCGCTTGCTGACCGACGAAACGCGCTGCCTGACCCACTCGCGCCTTGGCCGCGGAAATCGCCCTGCGGCGTTCATCGGCGTTATCGCTTGCATATCGTGCGGCGGCAAGGTAAGTGATGGAACGCGCCTGCTCGGCATGGATCAACATCTCGACCATGCGATGCTGCAAAGCCTGGAAACGCGCGATGGGCGTGCCGAATTGCTTGCGCTCCTTCGTGTATTCGACCGTCGCGTGATTCAGCGCATCGAGCACGCCGACGGCTTCTGCGCACAGCAAAAAGGTCGCGTAATCGGCAATATGCTCAAGCGTTGCAGCACCCACGTTGGCCTTGCCGAGACGGACTGCTTCAGTCCCCGTGAACGTGAGCGTCGCGGCACGCTGGCCATCAATCGTCCGATACTCGATGACTTCCACATTCGCCGCGTTACGCGCAACGACGAACAACGCGATTTCGCCAGCCAGCCGCGCGGGCACGATCCAATAGTCAGCCTGCGCGCCGTGCAGGACCAGTGACTTCTGGCCGCTCAACGCGAACCCGTCGCCTTTCTCCTGCGCGGTGGTATCGATCGAGAACAGGTCGTAGCGGGCGTGCGGTTCGTGAAACGCGACCGCGAGCTTGATCTCGCCGCCGGCCGTGCGTTCGAGTAACGCGTTCGCATGGTCATCGCCCACCAGCCGCAAGGCTTCGATACCCACCGCCGTGGCCCAATAAGGCTCCACGACAAGCGCTCGTCCGAGTTCCTGCATCACGACCAGCATGTCGGCCGGACCGCCGTCGAAACCGCCTTGCGCTTCCGGCGCCGGCAAAGCCGTCAAGCCTAGCTCGGCGAATGCCGTCCAGTGTTTTGCATCCACGCCGTCCTTCGACGCCACGATCTTCTGACGTGCATCGAACGTGTACTCGTTGTCGAGATACCGGCGCAATGCGTCCCTGAACTGTTGCTGCTCATCGGTGAAATTGAAGTCCATGTGCAGCTCCTCACAAGCCCAGAATCATCTGCGCGATGATGTTTTTTTGAATTTCGTTCGAGCCGCCGTAGATCGACGTCTTGCGGAAGTTGAAGTAGTACGCGGCGAGCGGCGCGGCATCGTCGTCGCCGGCGAGGCTGTGTTCACGTTCGCCTTCCAGATACGCGGGGTCGAACGCGGCGGCTTGCGGGCCGACGGCTTCAACCATGAGTTCGGTCAGCGCTTGCTGGACTTCGGTGCCCTTGATCTTGAGCATCGATGCCTCTGGTCCCGGCCCGCGGCCGTTCGCTTCGCTCGCGACCACGCGTTGCACAGTGACTTCGAGCGCCATCACCTCGATTTCAAGCGCAGCAATTTTCGAAGAGAACACGGGGTCGCTGAGTAACGAACCGCTACCCTTCTTCTGATTCGCGGCCAGCCGTTTCAGGAACACGAGTTCGCGCTTCGATTGCCCGACGCGCGCAATGCCCGTGCGTTCATGTCCGAGCAAATACTTCGCATAGGTCCAGCCGCGATTTTCTTCGCCAATGAGGTTTTCAACCGGCACTTTTACGTCTTCGAGGAAAACTTCGTTGACCTCGTGATCTTCATCGAGCGTGATGATCGGCCGCACGGTAATGCCCGGCGTTTTCATATCGATAAGAAGAAACGAGATACCTTCCTGCTTCTTCGCGCCGGTGTCGGTGTCGGTGCGCACGAGGCAGAACATCATGTCCGCGAATTGGCCGAGCGTGGTCCAGGTTTTCTGGCCGTTGACCACGTAGTGATCGCCCTGGCGCTCAGCGCGCGTTCTCAACGATGCCAGATCAGAACCGGATCCGGGTTCCGAGTAACCCTGGCACCACCAGTCGGTGCCATCGAGAATGCGCGGGAGATAGTGGGCTTTTTGCGCGTCGCTGCCGTATTTCATCAGCACAGGCGCGACCATCGATACCCCGAACGGCAACACGCCCGGCGCACCGATACGCGCGCATTCTTCGTCCCAGATATGGCGCTGCGTCGCGTTCCAGCCGGGACCGCCGTACTCTTTCGGCCATGCGACAACGGACCAGCCGCGCGTACCGAGCAGCTTGTGCCAGCCCGCGTAGTCGTCGCGATTCAGACGTTTGTGTTCGAGCACCTTGGTCCGCAGAGCTTGCGGCAGGTTTGCGTCGAGCCAGGCGCGGATGTCGGCGCGAAATGCGTCGTCGGCGGGGGAATAATTCAGGTCCATGTGCGGTGTCTCCTGTCATGACCCGGGTCGGCCATGAGGAGACGCGCGCTAGGCTGAACCAGATTCAGCTTATTGCAGCGGCTCTTTCAGTGCGGCCGGCACAGGCAACGGCATCACGTCGATGCCTTCTTCCATCAATGCGTGCGCATCTTCCGGCGTTGCGACGCCACGAATATTGCGCGCCGGCGCTTCGTCGTAATGCATGCGTCGCGCCTCTTCAGCAAAACGATCGCCCACGTTCTCGGTCTTCGCGAGAATTTGCCGCATGAACTGCAGCGCACGCGCCTGAAGCGCCTGATCTGCGTCTTGCGTCGGCCGGACTGCTTGCGCAGCGCCAGAACTGGCCGCTTCTTTCTCGCCTTGATCGGAACTGCTCGATGAACGGGCCGCTAGCAAATTCAGCCGTGGGGCCGACGGCATGCGGCTCACCTCTGTTGTCGAGCACACCGGGCAAGCCACGAGCTTGCGCGACAACTGGGATTCGAACTCATCGGTCGAAGCAAACCAGCCTTCGAAACGATGGTCGTGTGAGCACTTCAAGTCGAGAACCTTCATGCTGATCGGGGCTTGCCAGAAAGTTTAATCGCAAAAACGCGTTTTGTGAACGACCGTTCGCAAAAAATGACATTGCGACGGTTCGATGGAATGGTGGAACACACGTTCGATTTTAGCCCGACGCTGGAACCCGTGCCGAAAGGTGTGCACGCATGATTTGACAGACAAATAAAAAGCGGCCTTGTTAGCCGCTTTTTTGTCGAAAGTTAGTCTTTTTAATCGCTGATCGGATCGCCCAACGCCCACTCACCCGACATCACCTTCTCCAGCCAGAAGCTGCCGATGATCGTCTTGACGTCGCTGATATGGCCGCTTTTGATCCACTCCAAAACCTGCGACTGGTCCGCGATGAACGTCTCCAGGAACTCGCCCTCGTCGAGCTTGCGCTCGCCTGCCGTCAACCCGCGCGCCAGATACACGTCGATGAATTCGGTGGAGTACGAAATCACTGGATGAATCCGCGTCAACAGAAACCATTCGCGCGCCGTATACCCGGTTTCTTCGAGGAGCTCGCGTTTTGCACACGCCAGCTCGCTCTCGTTCGGATCGATCTTGCCGGCGGGATATTCGAGGAGGACCTTGGCGATCGGATATCGATACTGCCGTTCAAGCAGCACGCGGCCGTCATCGAACAGCGGCAGGATCATCACGGCACCCGGATGTTCGACGAACTCGCGCGTGGCATGCTTGCCATCAGGCAGTTCAACCGTATCGATCTTGAGCGTGAGGAACTTGCCCTTATGCAGCAACTTGCTCTCGACCGTCTTCTCGAGCAAGCCATCATCGGAATCGGGGAAATCGAGAGATTGATCAGCCATCGTGCACCTTGAAAGAAACGCGCTGTTAGAGCGCGAGAATCAGGCCGCTGCCGGCTGTCGCGGTCAGCGGCGCTTGACGAGATACTGGAACGCGAAACCGGGGAACGCGAGCACCAGGAACAAGCTGAAGGTCACGGCGTAAAACTGCCAGCCCTGCTCGAAGCGGTTACCCGCACGCGCCTCGAGCATAAAGCCGAGCACGCCCACGACAAAATAAAGCACGATCAATTCCGCGATGCGAATCCAGCCGTTTTTCTTCGTCGTCTTGATTGGCACGACGGAGAAAAGACGCTGATTCACGAACGGGAGGTTGGCGCCGACCAGCGCCAACAACACGATAAACCAGCCCGCTGCCGACATTAGAGCTGGAACGGCAAGGTGTGCGTGATCGCTGCCAGACAGGCGTTCATCAGCGGACCGGGGACAATGCCAAGCACCAGCACAGCCAGGCCGTTAAAGGCGAGCAGCGCGCGCTTGAGGTTGTCTGCGATGATCGGTGATGCATCGGTCGGTGCATCGAAGTACATCAGCTTGACGATACGCAGGTAGTAGAACGCACCCACGAGCGACGACAAGACAGCCAGCACCGCGAGCCACGTCAGGCCGGCGTTCATGGTGGCCTCGAGCACGGCAAGCTTCGCGTAGAAGCCGACCATCGGCGGAATGCCGGCGAGCGAGAACATCATGATCATCATCACGAATGCGAACACCGGGCTACGCTGGTTCAGGCCCTTGAAGTCATCGAGTGTTTCGGCTTCGAAGTCCTTGCGTGCCAGCAACATGACTACGCCGAAGGTGCCGAGCGTGGTCAGCAAATAGATGATGCTGTAGAACATGGCCGAGCTATACGCGTTCGCCGCGCCGTCAGCCTTGCCGTCGACCACCCCTGCCAGCATGCCGAGCAGCACGAAGCCCATGTTCGAGATAGCCGAGTACGCCAGCATCCGCTTGATGTTCTTCTGCACGATACCGGTCACGTTACCCACGATCAGCGACAACGCGGCCAGGATCACCAGCATCTCTTGCCAGTCCACGGCCAGCGGCAGCAGCGCCATCACCAGGAAACGCAAGCCCCACGCAAACGCTGCAGCCTTCGGGCCACCGCCAGTGAGCAGCGTCATCGCCGTCGGTGCGCCTTGGTACACGTCAGGCACCCACATGTGGAACGGCACTGCGCCCATCTTGAACGCCACGCCTGCTACCACGAAGATCACGCCGAACAAAAGGACCGCGTCGTTGATGCGGCCCGTTGCAATCGCCTTCGCCACTTCGTTCAGTTCAAGCGAGCCGGTCGCGCCGTACAGCATCGAGATACCGTAGAGCAAAAAACCCGAGGCGAGCGCGCCGAGTACGTAGTACTTCATCGCGGATTCGTTGGCTTGCGGCGAATCCTTGCGCAACGCGATCACTGCGTACAACGACAACGACATCAGTTCCAGGCCGAGATACAGCGTCAGGAAGTTGTTGCCGGAAATCATCACGCACTGGCCGAGCAGCGAGAACAAACCGAGCAGGAAGAAGTCACCGCGGAACAGGTCGCGATCTTCAAGATACTTGCGCGAATAGATGATCGACACCGCGAAGCCGAGGGTCACGACCGCTTTCATCGCGCTCGCAAACGGGTCGACCACGTACATGCGCGTGAAGTAGTAATGCGGCGTGGGATCGAGCGCCTGGAAGGCGAACCACACACCGACCACAATGGCCGTCACAACCGATATCAGATAGGTCGTGTGACGGCTCTTCGCGCCGAAGATGGTGTCGTTCAACCAGGCCACGACGACCATCAACATCAACAGTCCATCGGGTAACAGGGCACTCATGGGGGCGTTTTGCATGATCTTTTATTTCCTCCGCACGCGTTACTGGGCCAGCGGCAGTTTGGACTGCGCGACGTGGGAGAGGAGATTTTCTACGGATGCGTGCATCACGTCGGTGAACGGCTTCGGATACAGGCCCATGTACAGCGTGAATACAGCAAGCACGGCAAGCATGAAGAATTCGCGCTTGTTGATATCTTTAAGCTTCGCCACGTGCTCGTTCGCTACCGCGCCGAAATGCACGCGCTTGTACATCCACAGCGTGTAAGCCGCGCCGAGAACCAGCGTGAAGGTCGCCAGGAAACCGATCCAGAAGTTGAACTTCACGGCAGCCAGAATCACCATGAATTCACCGACGAATCCCGAGGTACCCGGCAAACCGCAGTTGGCCATGGCGAACAACATGGCGAATGCGGCGAACTTCGGCATCACGTTCACCACACCGCCGTAGTCGGCGATCCGGCGCGAGTGCATGCGGTCATACAGCACGCCGATACACAAGAACATGGCGCCCGAGACGAAACCGTGCGAGATCATCTGGATGATCGCGCCTTCCATGCCGAGCGTGCTGAAGATAAAGAAGCCAAGCGTGACGAAGCCCATGTGCGCAATCGACGAATACGCGACCAACTTCTTCATGTCTTCCTGCACCAGCGCCACGAAGCCGATGTAGATCACCGCGATCAGCGACAACGTAATCACCACCGGCGCCAGGAAATGGCTGGCATCCGGCGCGATAGGCAGCGAGAAGCGGATGAAACCGTACGCACCGAGCTTCAGCATGATCGCGGCCAGCACGACCGAGCCGCCCGTCGGCGCTTCCACGTGGGCGTCAGGCAACCATGTGTGGACCGGCCACATCGGCACCTTCACGGCGAAGGCCATGAAGAACGCGATGAACAGCAATATCTGCGGCGTGAAGCCGATCTTGAATGCCTGCCACGTAGCGATGTCGAACGTGTGCGTCTGCGTGTACAGGTACAGCAACGCGATCAGCATCAACAGCGAGCCCATCAGCGTGTACAGGAAGAACTTGAACGAGGCATAGACCCGGTTCGCCCCACCCCACACGCCGATGATGATGTACATCGGGATCAGCGTGGCTTCGAAGAAGACGTAGAACAACATGCCGTCGGCGGTCGAGAACACGCCGATCATGAGGCCCGACAAGATCAGGAACGCGGCCAGATACTGCGCCACGCGCACCGTGATGACTTCCCACGCGCTGATGATCGTGATCACCGTGATCAACGCCGTCAGCACGACGAACCACATGGAAAGACCGTCGACACCCAGGTGATACGAGATGTTGAAGCGGTCGATCCAGACTGCCTTCTCTTCGAACTGCAACGCGGCCGACGAATTGTCGAAGCCGGTAATCAGCGGAATGGTGACGATCAGTCCAAGAATGGAGCCGATCAATGCAAGCCAGCGCGACGGGCCTGGATTGCTGTCGTTGCCTATTGCCAGTACAAGGATGCCGACGATGATCGGCAACCAGATAGCGAGACTAAGAATGGGTAAAGAGTGCATAGATAGGTGTCCCCGCCTTATTTGCCGCCGAGCGTTACAAACAGGGTCAAGAGCCCCAACATGCCAATAATCATGGCGAACGCGTAGTGATAGATGTAACCGGATTGAAGGAAGCGAATCACACCGGCGAACCAGCCGACGAACTTCGCGAGGCCATTGACGATGCCGTCGATAACAGCGACATCGCCCTCTTTCCAGAGCCCGCGGCCAATGGCGACCGCGCCCTTTGCAAATACGACGTCGTTGATTTTGTCGAGGTAGTACTTGTTGTCGAGCAGGTTATAGATCGGCAGGAAGCGTTGCTTGATCACGCCCGGCAGATCCGTGCGCTTCCAGTACAGGAACCACGACACGACCACGCCCGCGAGCGCCAGCCACACCGGCAAGCCTTCGACCGAACTCAGGCCCATCGCGAACCAGCCGTGGAATTCCTCGGCCATTTCATGCAGCGCCGGATGGTTTTCGCCGATGAAAATCACCTTGTCGAACACCACGCCGTGCGAGAAGAAGTCGCCGAACAGCATTGGACCGATTGCAATTGCACCGATGATCACCGACGGAATGGCAAGCAGGATCAGCGGCAGCGTAATAACCCACGATGTTTCGTGCGGAACGTGTGCGTGATCATGACCGTGCCCATGATCGTCATGGCCGTGTGCACCGTGACCATGTGAATCATGTGGGTGCGCCGCGGCTTCTGCAGCTTCGATACCCATCGGGCTTTCCGGATGCTTCGGACCACGGAAGCGCTCCTTGCCGTGGAACACCAGGAAGTACATGCGGAACGAATACAGCGCCGTCACGAACACGCTCGCCACGACCGCGAAATACGCGAAACCCGAGCCGGCGATGTGCGAGGCCTTCACTGCATCGATGATGGAATCTTTCGAGTAGAAGCCCGAGAAGAACGGCGTACCAATCAACGCAAGCGAACCGATCAACGACGTGATCCAAGTGATCGGCATGTATTTACGCAGGCCGCCCATGTTGCGCATGTCCTGATCGTGATGCATGCCGATGATCACCGAACCCGCGCCAAGGAACAGCAGCGCTTTAAAGAACGCGTGCGTAGCCAGATGAAACACGGCGACCGGATAAGCGGAGACGCCGAGCGCCACCGTCATGTAACCGAGTTGCGAGAGCGTGGAGTAAGCCACCACGCGCTTGATGTCGTTTTGCACCACACCCAGGAAGCCCATGAACAGCGCCGTGATCGCGCCGATCACCGTCACGAACGACAACGCCGAATCCGACAATTCGAACAGCGGCGACATGCGTGTGACCATGAAGATACCGGCCGTCACCATGGTTGCCGCGTGGATCAGTGCGGAGATAGGCGTCGGGCCTTCCATGGAGTCCGGCAGCCACACGTGCAGCGGGAATTGCGCCGACTTACCCATCGCGCCGATAAACAGGCAGATACAGGCAACGGTCAGCAAACCCCAGTCGGTGCCCGGAAACGTCATGCCGGCAAGCGCGGTACGGTGAGCGAAGACATCGCCGTAATTCAGCGAACCCGCAAACGCCAGCAACAAGCCGATGCCGAGCAGGAACCCGAAGTCGCCCACGCGGTTCACCAGGAACGCCTTCATGTTCGCGTAGATGGCCGTCGGACGGGTGTAGTAAAAGCCGATCAGCAGGTACGACACGAGACCCACCGCTTCCCAGCCGAAGAACAGCTGCAGGAAGTTGTTGCTCATCACGAGCATCAACATGGAGAACGTGAAGAGCGAGATGTACGAGAAGAAGCGCTCGTAGCCCACTTCTTCATCGGCCATGTAGCCGATCGTGTAGATGTGCACCATCAGCGAAACGAAGGTGACGATCACCATCATCATCGCGGTGAGCGAGTCGACCAGGAAGCCGATCTCCATCTTCAGCGGACCGACCGTCATCCATTCGTAGATGGTCGCGTTGAAGCTCGCGCCTTGTATTACGTCGAAGAAGACGAAACACGAGAGCACGAACGAGATCATCACGCCGAGGATCGTGATGCGGTGCGAAGCCTTGCGCCCGATCTTCCAGCCAAACAGGCCGGCGATCAGCGAACCGGCAAGTGGCGCCAGCGCAATCGTGAGCAGAAGGTTTTCATTGAGTGTCATGGACATATCTGTCTTGCCTGAAATTAACCTTTGAGCTGATCGAGGTCTTCGACGTTGATCGTGTCGAGACTGCGGAACAATGTGACCAGGATAGCGAGGCCGATTGCGGCTTCAGCCGCCGCGACCGTCAGCACGAAGAACACGAAGATTTGTCCGTGGATGTCGCCGAGGTAATGCGAGAAGGCGACGAAATTCGTGTTGACCGCCAACAGCATCAATTCGATAGCCATCAGGATGATGATCACGTTACGTCGATTCAGAAAAATCCCGACGATGCTGATCGCGAACAGGATCGCGCCAAGCACGAGGTAATGGGCAAGACTCAACATGATTGTTTTTCTCCTCAGCCTTTGTTGTCGACCGTGCCGGCGCCGGCATTGCCGGTGACGGGCGGTTCGGTCGCGGCGTCCGGCGCTTCGGTTTCGGACTTCATCTTGACGATCCGCACGCGATCTTGCGCACGCACCTTAACCTGGTCGCTGATGCGCTGGCGCTTGCTGTCCTTCTTCTCACGAACGGTCAGCGAGACGGCTGCGATGATGGCCACCAGCAAGATCAGGCCGGCGATTTCAAACGCGAAGATGTAGTCGGTGTAGATGACCTTGCCGATCAGGTGCGAATTCGACATCACCTCGTTCGGACCCACGCCGGAACCGACTCCGTTCACCAGCATTGCGTCGCGCACCGGCGTAACGGTTGCGCCGTAGCCGTGCCAGAGAATCAGCGCGGTTTCTATGATGATGATCGCGCCCACGATGCTGGCTATGGGCACGAACTTCTTGAAGTCGCCATGCAGCACGTCGAGGTTGATATCCAGCATCATCACCACGAACAGGAACAGCACCATCACTGCGCCTACATAGACGAGAACCAGCAGAATGGCGAGGAATTCGGCTTCAAGCAGCATCCAGATCGCGGCCGCGTTGAAGAACGCGAGCACGAGGAACAGCGCGGACGCTACCGGATTGCGCGAAGTGATCACCTTCAGCGCCGAGACAACCAGCAGCAACGCGAAGATGTAAAACAGTACGGTCGTGAATTCCATGATTACCGGTTCATCGTTAGGCTTTGTGTTTTGACACAAGCGCGCCGAGCCGCGTTTTTTTAAGAACGCAACCACCAACTTTGGCGCGCGGGCCGGAACAGCAGGTCAATTCAAATGCAGGAACAGCAAGGTGCGCGGCGATGTTCAGCTTGCTCTGCCCCGCTTCGCTTTATTGCTCTTCTTTACCGAGCTTCTTACCGATACGGCGCGTCAGCAGCCTTCGCAGCCGCAATCTCCGTTTCATAACGGTCGCCCACTGCGAGCAGCATGTCTTTCGTGAAATACAAGTCGCCGCGCTTCTCGCCGTGATACTCGAGGATGTGCGTTTCGACGATCGAATCGACCGGGCAGCTTTCTTCGCAGAAACCGCAGAAGATGCACTTGGTCAAGTCGATGTCATAACGCGTGGTACGGCGTGTGTTGTCAGCGCGCGTTTCCGATTCGATCGTAATGGCGAGCGCGGGGCACACGGCTTCGCATAACTTGCACGCGATGCAGCGTTCTTCGCCATTTTCGTATCGGCGTAATGCGTGCAGGCCACGGAATCGCGGGGAGATCGGCGTCTTCTCTTCCGGGAACTGAACGGTCACCTTACGCTGGAACAGATAACCGCCTGTCAGCGCCAGACCCTTCAGCAACTCGGTCAGGAAAAACGTTTTGAAGAAATTCTGAAATGCGTTCATGGTTATTTCATCCGCCCATTATTTCCAGATGTTCAGCGGCGACATGATCCAGAACCCGACCACGACCACCCACACCACCGACACCGGCAGAAAGATTTTCCAGCCGAGACGCATGATCTGGTCATAGCGATAACGCGGGAACGTCGCACGAGCCCAGATGAACACCGACAGCAGGAAGAAGATCTTCAGCACGAACCAGAAAATGCCCGGGATGAAGGACAGGAAACCAAACGGTGCACTCCAGCCGCCAAGGAACAACGTGCTTGCGATCGCCGAGATCACGATCATGTTGATGTATTCAGCCAGGAAGAACAGCGCGAACGCCATGCCCGAATAATCGATCATGTGGCCCGCGACAATTTCCGACTCGCCTTCCACCACGTCAAACGGGTGACGGTTCGTTTCAGCAATACCCGAGATGAAGTACACAACGAACATGGGCAGCAGCGGCAGCCAGTTCCACGAGAGGAAGTTGATACCCCAGTTCGCGAAAATGCCCTGCTCTTGCGACACCACGATGGCCGACATATTCAGGCTGCCCGTGACCATCAGCACAACGACGAGCGCGAAGCCCATCGAGATTTCGTACGAGACCATTTGTGCTGCTGCGCGCATCGCACCGAGGAACGCGTACTTCGAGTTCGACGCCCAACCGGCGAGGATCACGCCGTACACGCCGACGGACGAAATCGCCATCACGTAGAGCAGGCCCGCGTTGATGTCGCCGAGCACCGCTTTCGCCTGGAACGGAATCACCGCCCACACCGCGAACGCGGGCACCACGGTCATGATCGGCGCGATCAGGTAGATCCAGCGGCTTGCTTGCGTCGGCTGAATCACTTCCTTTAGCAACAGCTTCAGCACGTCGGCGATCGGCTGCAACAGACCGAGAGGACCCACGCGATTCGGGCCGAGACGAACGTGCATCCAGCCGATGAGCTTGCGTTCCCACAGAATCAGGTACGCCACGCACAGCAGGATCACTACCGAGACCACGAGAATGCGGACTAAGGCCCACACCGTCGGCCAGGCGACGCCGAGAATCTGCGTCCCGCCTGCGTTGATCGTATCGAACAAGCCCATTTACGCCTTCTCCACTACCAGTTCACCGAACAGAGCCCCGAGCGCTGCACCGGCCGACGTTCCCGCCGATACACGCACCACGCTTTCCGCCAGGTTCGCATCACGAAATGCCGGCAGGACCACCGCGAGATCACCTTGGGCGACACGCACTGCATCGCCGTTTTTCAGACCGAGTTTCTCGAACAGCGACGTCGGCAATCCAACCACGTTTGCGTCGCGCGCAGCAGCCGTCAGATGCAACGATTCAGCGCGACGCGACAACGCGTCGGCATGGTAAATCGGCGTGTCGGCGAGACGTTCGTAGCGGCCTTCGTTTGCTGCCGCTTTCGAAACAGCCTTGATCGCCACGTTCGTCTTGTTCGACAGACGCGCCGTCAAATCGCCGCTCGTGCCCAATGCCGCGTCACGGACTTCTTCGGCGGTATCGAATTCGAAACCCTTCAGGCCGAGGATGCTGCCCAGAACGCGCAGGACCTTCCAGCCCGGACGCGTTTCGCCCAGCGGACGTACCACGCCGTTGAACGTCTGCGCAGTGCCTTCAGCGTTGACGAACGTGCCCGACGTTTCCGTGAACGGCGCGATGGGCAGCAGCACGTCGGCGTAATCAGCGCCATGCTTGAATGCCGACAACGCGACAACCATTTCTGCCTGCTTCAATGCGGCCAGCGCTTGAGCCGGGTTGGCGGTATCGAATGCGGGTTCGACGTTGAACAGCACGTAACCCTTGCGCGGCTGTTCGAACACTTCACGTGCGTTCAGTCCGCCTTCGCCCGGCAGTGCATCGACGAGATGCGCGCCAACCGTATTAGCCGCTTCCGTCAGATAACCCAGCGTGGCGCCGGTGTTGTCAGCGATCCATTGGCATACCGCCTGGATCTGCGCAAACTGCGGATGCTGAACCGCGCTGTTGCCGAGCAACACCACGCGCTTTTCACCCGCCGACAACGACGCCGCAATGTCTTTCGCCGCAGCCGATGCTTCATACGAAGCGAACGCTTCCGGCACTGCAACGCCTCGTGCTTCGCCAACCGCTGCAGCCAGACTGCCGAGGCGGTCGAGCCATTCCGACGGCGCCGCGACTACGCGATGCGCAGCCGGAATCAGCGAATCGTCATTGGTCGCGTTCAGGAACGTGAGCATTGCCCCGCCCTTGGCGGCCTGACGAAGGCGCGCAGCAAACAGCGGATGATCGCGACGCAGGAACGAACCGACGACAAACGCCGTATCGATATTCGTCAGGTCTGCGATCTTCATGCCAAGCCACGGTGCGCTGTCCGAAACCGGCGCCGAGAAATCGCTCTGACGCAGACGGAAGTCGACGTTCGGCGACCCCACGCCTTCAGCAAACTGCTTCAGCAAATACAGTTCTTCGACGGTGCTATGCGGCGTAGCCAAAGCAGCGATCTGATTCGCGCCATGATCGGCCGTAATGCCCTTGATACCCTTCGCCACGTATTCCAGCGCTGTTTGCCAGTCGGTCTCGATCCACTTGCCGCCCTGCTTCAGCATAGGCTGTGTGAGACGTTCGTCGCTGTTCAGCGATTCGTACGAAAAGCGATCCTTGTCCGAGATCCAGCATTCGTTGATGGCTTCGTTTTCCATCGGCAGAACGCGCATGACACGGTTGTTCTTGACTTGCACGACCAGGTTCGCGCCGACGGAATCGTGCGGGCTGATCGACTTGCGGCGCGACAGTTCCCACGTACGGGCGCTGTAGCGGAACGGCTTGCTCGTCAACGCACCGACCGGGCACAGGTCGATCATGTTGCCCGACAGTTCCGAGTCCACCGTCTTGCCAACGAACGACGTGATTTCCGAATGCTCGCCACGACCCAGCATGCCGAGTTCCATCACGCCGGCCACTTCCTGACCGAAACGGACACAACGCGTGCAATGAATGCAACGCGTCATTTCTTCCATCGAGATCAGCGGTCCGACGTTCTTGTGGAACACCACGCGCTTTTCTTCGTTGTAGCGCGATTGCGACTTGCCGTAACCCACGGCCAAGTCTTGCAGCTGACATTCGCCGCCCTGATCGCAAATCGGGCAATCGAGCGGGTGATTGATCAGCAGGAATTCCATTACGGACTGCTGCGCCTTCACGGCCTTGTCCGATTTCGTCCGCACGATCATGCCCGCCGACACCGGCGTGGCACAGGCGGGAACCGCCTTCGGCATTTTCTCTACTTCGACCAGACACATCCGGCAGTTCGCCGCGATCGACAGTTTCTTGTGATAGCAAAAGTGCGGAATGTAGGTATCTACCTTATGCGCAGCCTGGATCACCATGCTGCCTTCAGGCACTTCTACACTTTTGCCGTCGATTTCTAGTTCAACCATGATGGGGAATGGTCCTTGGCCTGATCACTGATCACGCGGTAAGCGCTTCGGACGTGTGCGCGTGATGCGCGTGTCCGTCGACGAGACAATGTTTATGCTCGACGTGATATTCAAATTCGTCCCAGAAGTGCTTCAGCATGCCGCGCACCGGCATAGCCGCCGCGTCGCCGAGTGCACAGATGGTGCGACCCATGATGTTTTCTGCGACCGAGTTCAGCAGATCCAGGTCTTCCTTGCGCCCGAGTCCATGTTCGATCCGATGAACCACGCGATACAGCCAGCCCGTACCTTCGCGGCAAGGCGTGCATTGACCGCACGACTCTTCGTAATAGAAGTACGAAAGACGCAGCAGCGAGCGCACCATGCAGCGCGTTTCGTTCATCACGATAACGGCGCCCGAACCGAGCATTGAGCCGGCTTTGGCGATCGAGTCGTAGTCCATGTCGGTCTTCAACATGATGTCGCCCGGAATCACCGGCGCCGACGATCCGCCCGGGATCACCGCTTTCACCGACTTGCCGCGCACGCCACCGGCCAACTCGAGCAGGGTTTCGAACGATGTGCCCAGCGGCACTTCGAAGTTGCCCGGACGATTGACGTCGCCAGCCACCGAGAAGATCTTCGTGCCGCCATTGTTCGGCTTGCCGATCTCGAGATATTTCTGCGGGCCGATAGCCAGCAGGAACGGTACGGCTGCGAATGTTTCAGTGTTGTTGATCGTGGTCGGCTTGCCGTACACGCCGAAGCTCGCCGGGAACGGCGGTTTGAAGCGCGGCTGGCCTTTCTTGCCTTCCAGCGACTCGAGCAACGCAGTTTCTTCGCCGCAGATATACGCGCCGTAACCATGGTGCGCATGCAGCTCGAACGAGAACCCCGAACCCAGGATATTTGCTCCGAGGTACCCGGCCGCACGCGCTTCTTCAAGCGCCTGTTCGAAGATCCGATAGACCTCGAAAATCTCGCCGTGAATGTAGTTGTAGCCAACCGTGATGCCCATGGCATACGCGCCGATGGCCATGCCTTCGATCAACGAATGCGGATTCCAGCGCAGAATGTCGCGGTCTTTAAACGTACCCGGTTCACCTTCGTCCGAATTGCAGACGAGGTACTTCTGCCCCGGGAACTGGCGCGGCATGAAGCTCCACTTGAGGCCGGTCGGGAAACCCGCACCGCCGCGGCCGCGCAAGCCCGACGCCTTGACGTCGGCAATGACCTGCTCTTGCGGAATTTTTTCTTCGAGAATGCGGCGCAGCTGGGCATAACCGCCGCGCGCCACATAGTCTTCAAGGTGCCAGTTTTCGCCGTTGAGGCCGGCGAGAATCAGGGGCTGGATGTGGCGGTCGTGGAGAGACGTCATTTCGATAGTTCCTCGAGGAGCGTGTCGATCCGCTCGCGACTCATGAAGCTGCACATACGGTGATTGTTCACGAGCATCACGGGTGCATCGCCACACGCGCCGAAACATTCGCCTTCTTTCAAGGTGAACTTGCCGTCGGCGGTGGTTTCGCCAAAGTCGATACCAAGCTTTTGCTTCAGGTATTCAGCCGCGCTTTCCGAGCCGCCGTCCGGACCGAGCTGGCACGGCAGGTTCGTACAGAGCGTGATCTTGTGTTTGCCGACCGGCGAGGTCTCGTACATGGTGTAGAACGTCGCCACCTCCTGCACGGCCACGGCGGGCATGCTGAGGTAATCGGCGACAAACTGCATCAGCTCCGGCGACAGCCAGCCGTGCTCTTCCTGAGCGACAGTCAACGCCGACATCACCGCGGACTGTTTCTGGTCCACGGGATATTTCGCGATCGCGCGATCGATTTCTTTCAGGCCTTCAGCTGAGATCATTTCAGACACGACTCTTTCAGTTCCTACCGAACGAAAACCCGCCGCGTCCTTCTTTTGCGGCAGACCTGGCGTCCTGCTGTTGTTGGTTCGCCGGCAAGCTCAGCGCTGTTGCGCGTGCGTGCCGGCGTGGTGCGGCGCAGAGTGCTCGCGACTGCATGTCAGCGATCGATCTCACCGAACACGATGTCCTGCGTGCCGATGATCGTCACCGCGTCCGCAATCATGTGACCGCGAGCCATTTCGTCGAGTGAAGCAAGATGCGCATAACCCGGAGCACGAATCTTCAGTCGATACGGCTTGTTCGCGCCATCCGAAATCAGGTAAATACCGAACTCGCCCTTCGGATGTTCGATTGCCGCATACGTCTCACCTTCGGGAACGTGAAAACCTTCCGTGAAGAGCTTGAAGTGGTGAATCAGCTCTTCCATGTTGGTCTTCATGCCCACGCGCGACGGCGGCGCAATCTTGTGATTGTCGACCATCACCGGGCCTGGATTCTTACGAAGCCAGTCAATACATTGTTTCGCGATGCGGGTGGACTGACGCATTTCTTCCACGCGCACGAGATAACGGTCGTAGCAGTCACCGTTCACGCCGACCGGAATATCGAAATCCAGTTGATCGTAGACTTCGTACGGCTGCTTCTTGCGCAGATCCCATTCAATGCCCGAGCCGCGCAGCATCGCGCCGGTCATGCCGAGCTGCAATGCGCGCTCAGGACTGACCACGCCGATACCCACCAGACGCTGCTTCCAGATACGGTTATCGGTCAGCAACGTCTCGTATTCATCGACGCACTTCGGAAACCGCCCAAAGAACTCTTCGATGAAATCGAGCAACGAACCCTGACGCGTTTCGTTCATCCGCGACAACGCCTTCGCATTGCGGATTTTCGACGCCTTGTATTGCGGCATTGCGTCAGGCAGATCGCGATACACGCCGCCCGGACGGTAATACGCCGCGTGCATCCGGGCGCCGGAGACCGCTTCATACACGTCCATCAAATCTTCGCGTTCACGGAACGCATACAAAAACACCGCCATGGCGCCGACGTCGAGCGCGTGCGAGCCGATCCACATCAGGTGGTTCAGCACGCGCGTGATTTCGTCGAACAGCACGCGGATATATTTCGCGCGAACCGGGATGTCGATGCCGAGCAGCTTCTCGATCGCCAGCACGTAGCCGTGTTCGTTGGCCATCATCGACACATAGTCGAGACGGTCCATGTACGGCACGGACTGAATGAAGGTCTTCGATTCCGCGAGCTTTTCAGTCGCGCGATGCAACAGGCCGATATGCGGATCGGCGCGCTGAATCACTTCGCCGTCCAGTTCCAGCACGAGGCGCAGCACACCGTGCGCGGCCGGGTGTTGCGGACCGAAATTGAGCGTGTAGTTCTTGATCTCTGCCATGGCGTTCTCTTAGTGTTTCAGACCGCCATAGCGGTCCTCGCGGATCACGCGCGGCGTGATTTCGCGCGCCTCGATCGTCACTGGCTGGTACACGACGCGCTTCTCTTCCGGGTCGTAACGCATTTCGACATAACCCGACACCGGGAAGTCCTTGCGGAACGGATGGCCGATAAAGCCGTAGTCGGTGAGAATGCGGCGCAGGTCCGGGTGGCCTTCGAAGACGATACCGAACAGGTCGAATGCTTCCCGCTCATACCAGTTCGCGGACGACCAGACGTCGACAGCCGACGGCACGATGGGCACTTCGTCGTCCGGCGCGAACACGCGCACGCGCAGACGCCAGTTATTCGCGATCGAAAGAAGATGGAGGACGGCCGCGAAACGCGG
Organism: Caballeronia eucalypticola; assembly: GCF_047608185.1. Lineage (NCBI taxonomy): Bacteria > Pseudomonadati > Pseudomonadota > Betaproteobacteria > Burkholderiales > Burkholderiaceae > Caballeronia > Caballeronia eucalypticola. The sequence continues at coordinate 97,071 of NZ_JBLKRU010000020.1, read as the reverse complement.
GCCTTCGTAGGCGCCTTCGCCGTAAGTGGAGTAGTCCACGCCGCACAGGTCGACGAGTTGTTCGAAGCCGAGCGAACGGTCGTCGCGCAGCTTGAGGATCACGTCGGCGTAGTTCGCTGCCTTGACGACGATGGTCAGTTGCCCGAGCGACTCGGTGATGCTATGCAGGCGGTCGCCGAACGCCGCCTCGAGGTTCGCTTTCAGGGTCTCGAGTTTGCTTGCCATATTGGGGAGGCTCTGGCCTTGGTGACGCTTAATGGGACTTCACGGACTTCAACGCCGGGACTTCAATGCCACTGACTGACGTGCTTATGTGCGCGCGCACTTTCCGGCGCACATACTAACGACAATTACTGACGAGCGATGGTGCTGGTGCGGCGAATCTTCGCCTGCAACTGAATCACGCCATACACCAGCGCTTCAGCCGTCGGCGGGCATCCGGGCACGTAGACATCGACCGGTACGATCCGGTCGCATCCGCGCACTACCGAATACGAATAGTGGTAATAACCACCGCCGTTGGCGCACGAACCCATGGAGATGACCCAGCGCGGCTCGGCCATCTGGTCGTAGACCTTGCGCAGCGCGGGCGCCATCTTGTTGCATAGCGTGCCGGCGACGATCATCACGTCCGACTGCCGCGGACTTGGACGAAACACGACGCCGAAACGGTCCAGATCGTAGCGGGCAGCACCCGCGTGCATCATCTCGACCGCACAACACGCCAAGCCGAACGTCATGGGCCACAGCGAACCCGTGCGCGTCCAGTTAATCAGTTTGTCAGCCGTGGTGGTGACAAACCCTTCCTTCAAGACCCCTTCGATACTCATTTGCTTTCACTCCAGATGAGCAGCCAGCCAAAGCCGCCCAGCAATCCGGTGATCTTCAACCCGCTCAATACTGCATCACTCCCAGTCCAGCCCACCCTTTCTCCAGATGTAGGCGAAACCAAGCAGAAACTCGAGCAGAAAAACCATCATTGACAGGAAACCAGGCCAGCCGACATCGCGCAGGGCGACGCCCCACGGAAACAGGAACGCGGTTTCGAGGTCGAAAATAATGAACAGAATAGCGACGAGATAGTAGCGCACATCGAACTTCATACGAGCGTCTTCGAATGCTTCGAAGCCACACTCGTAAGGTGCGTTCTTTTCGGTGTCAGGCTTATTGGGACCGAGGATCTTACCGATGCTGACCAGCGCGATACCTAAACCGGTGCCTACGACAAGGAACAGCAAGACGGGATAATAGGCTGAGAGATTCACGACTATCCTCAAATCGGTTTGATCTGGTGTGCCGGCCGGGACGACTGCCCCGCCGATTTTCAACTAAAGCCGAGAAACATGCACAAGAGACCTTGAGCAAAATCACTCGCCAGAAGTGACAATGCCAGCCGAAGCAATGCATGCGGCTGGCATTGGATAACTTTTGGTGCCGACGGCGAGACTCGAACTCGCACAGCTTTCGCCACTACCCCCTCAAGATAGCGTGTCTACCAATTTCACCACGTCGGCACTGTCTTGCAATCCGGAAAAACAACTTCTTATTGCCGGGAATCGCTTCAAGAACAAAATTATAACCGGGTTAACCAGTTTGTTCAACGCACAAAAAGCTATCCAGGCGAAAAATTATTTCGGAACGTCAGAGCCCGGACCCGACGATGCAACCGGTGCCGAAGCCGCCGCGGAACCGGATACGCCAACGGCCGGATGCGCGACGGGCGCGGTCATTGCCGCCCCGCCCAGCAAGCCTGCGGAGGCTGCCGGCTTATAGCTGCCGAGGTACGTCAGGGTCAGTGTCGAGATGAAAAACACGGCGGCGAGCACGGCCGTTGTGCGTGACAGGAAGTTGGCCGAACCGGTCGCCCCGAAGAGACTTCCCGACGCGCCACTACCGAACGCCGCGCCCATATCAGCACCTTTGCCGTGCTGCAGCAATACCAGTCCGATAACACCAAATGCCGACAACAACTGGACGACAATAATCAAAGTCTTTAAATACAGCATTACGTTCACCCGACTCTTTAATGTTCACGCGACACTGTTGCGTCACGCTTTTAATGCTTACATTTTCGAAAGCTGAAACTCGGTAATTAAACCGAAACGTTTTGTGCCGCCTGGCAAATCGCAAGAAAATCTTTCGACTTCAGCGATGCGCCGCCAATCAATCCGCCGTCAATGTCCTGTTGAGCGAATAATTCTTCCGCGTTTTCCGGCTTGACGCTGCCGCCGTACAACACCGGCACGTCCGCCACTGCCGCGCCCTTGCCTGCCAGTTGCGCGCGCAGGAATGCGTGAACCTGTTGGGCTTGCGCCGCCGTCGCGCTTTTTCCCGTGCCGATCGCCCAGATCGGCTCGTACGCCACGACCATCTTCGCCGCCTGGGCTTCGCTCAGCACCAGCAACACCGCTTCCAACTGCGCGCCGATCACTTGTTCTGTCAAACCATTGTCGCGCTGCTCCAGCGTCTCACCCACGCACACGATGGGCGTCAACCCTGCCTCGAGCACTCGCTGCGCTTTCACCGCGACCAGGCCCGAATGCTCGCCATGATAGGCGCGCCTCTCCGAATGGCCAACGATCGCGAATGTTGCATCAAAATCCGCCGCCATGCCTGCCGCGACTTCACCTGTATACGCGCCCTGCGTGTGGGCTGACACGTCCTGCACACCCCACGCGACCACCGATCCGCCCAGCAGCGCCTGCGCTTGCGCCAGATACGGCATTGGCACGCAAACCGCTGCACGCACGCCCTTCTCCAACGTCGCGGCGCCAGCGGCGACTCCTTGCATCAAGACCGCATTTTCAGCCAGACGGCCGTGCATCTTCCAGTTTCCGACTACCAGTTTTGCGCGTTTGGCTTGTTCTTTCGGCATTTGTCTCGTCGTAGCAGCGAGGCTGCCGATCATTGAAATAGAAAATGGAACTTTCGGACGCAACGCTCCAGCACAACATGCGATTTTACTGTGCCCGGCGGAAATCGGTCAAACAACGTGCTCAATCAGCGTAGTCAAACAGCAAAACCAGATCGCCGTTATCCGGACTCCGCGCCCAGCCTTCAGGCAACCTGGCTCCAGTCCAGCATGATCTTGCCGATATGCGTGCTGCCTTCCATCAACGCGTGAGCGGCAGCGGCCTGATCGGCTGGGAAAACCTGGTGAATGACCGGCTTGATCCGTCCTGCTTCAATTTCCGGCCACACCTGCGTCTTCAATTGCACCGCAACCTTCCCCTTGAACGCGATTGAGCGCGGCCGCAAGGTGGAACCGGTAATCACCAAACGCCGGCGCAGCACTTCGTTGAGATTGATCTCGGCCTTCGATCCGCCCAGGGTTGCGATCACCACGACCCGGCCGCCATCGGCCAGCGCCTTCAACTCGCGCGGAAGATAATCGCCCGCGACCATGTCGAGGATCACGTCCACACCTCGGTCATTGGTCAGCGACTTCACGACATCGACGAAATCTTCGGTGTTGTAGTTGATCGCGCGTTCCGCGCCCAGCGTTTCGCACGCCTGACACTTTTCGTCGTTCCCGGCTGTCACGAACACGCGATGTCCCAGCGCCTTTGCGATCTGGATAGCCGTCACGCCGATACCGCTCGATCCGCCCTGGATCAGCAGCGTTTCTTCGGCACCGTTCTCGCCCTTGCCCAGATGCGCGCGTTCGAACACGTTGCTCCAGACCGTGAAGAACGTTTCCGGCAGCGACGCCGCCTCGATGTCCGTCAACCCCTTCGGCACCGGCAGGCATTGCTCGAGCGGCGCACACGCGTATTCGGCGTAACCGCCGCCGGCGAGCAGCGCACACACGCGGTCGCCTGCCTTCAGCCCGAACGGATTGTGCTTCGGATCGAAGTCGCCGCGCACGATCTCACCCGCCACTTCCAGCCCCGGCAGATCCGACGCACCCGGCGGCGGTGCATAACCGCCCTTGCGCTGGAACACGTCCGGACGATTCACGCCCGACGCCACGACCTTGATCAGCACTTCGCCGGCCTTCGGCTCGGGCATGGGGCGCTCGCCCAGCTTCAATACGTCGGGCGCGCCGAACTCGGTGATTTCGATGGCTTTCATCTGCTTGTTCCCTTCAAGTCACACGCACATAACACCGAGACATAACTCCATGGCATTGCAGGCTCACTCGGACAAAACATCAGCCGAAACCCGCAATAACATCGAATCACATTTGAACCTTCATCTTCCACCGACAAATTCAAAAACTGCCGGCACGCAAACGTCACGCGCCGGCCATCCCGAACTTACCGCATTACTGCTGTGGCGGCTGGATCGGTTCGATAGGCGCGCCGCCTTCGTTCAGCAAAGCCTTTGCTGACAAACGCACACGACCCTTTTCGTCTGTCTGAATGACCTTGACCTTCACGATCTGGCCTTCTTTCAGGTAGTCGTTGATGTCCTTGATGCGCTCGTTCACGATTTCCGAGATGTGCAGCAGACCATCCTTACCCGGAAGAATATTCACGATCGCGCCGAAGTCCAGCAATTTGAGTACCGGACCTTCGTAGACCTGACCCACTTCCACTTCAGCCGTGATGTTCTCGATGCGCTTCTTCGCTTCCGCCATGCCTTCGCTGCTCGTGCTTGCGATGGTCACCACGCCGTCATCGGAAATATCGATGGTCGTGTTGGTTTCTTCGGTCAACGCACGGATCACCGAACCGCCCTTGCCGATCACGTCGCGGATCTTTTCCGGATTGATCTTCATGGTGATCATGCGCGGCGCGTAGTCCGACAGGTTCGTGTTCGTGCCCGGAACCGCGGTCGTCATCTTGCCGAGGATATGCATGCGGCCTTCCTTCGCCTGTGCGAGCGCGACCTGCATGATTTCCTTCGTGATGCCCTGGATCTTGATGTCCATCTGCAGTGCCGTCACGCCTTGCGCCGTGCCCGCCACCTTGAAGTCCATGTCGCCGAGGTGATCTTCGTCGCCCAGGATGTCAGTCAACACTGCGAACTTGTTGCCTTCCAGGATCAGGCCCATCGCGATACCCGCGACGTGCGCTTTCATGGGCACACCAGCGTCCATCAGCGCGAGACAGCCACCGCAAACCGATGCCATCGACGAAGATCCGTTCGATTCCGTGATTTCCGATACAACGCGGATGGAGTAACCGAATTCGTCGGCGCTCGGCAGCACTGCAACCAAAGCGCGCTTCGCCAGACGGCCGTGACCGATTTCACGGCGCTTCGGCGAACCGACGCGACCCGTTTCGCCGGTCGCGAACGGAGGCATGTTGTAGTGAAGCATGAAGCGTTCGCGATACTCGCCTTCGAGCGCGTCGATGTTTTGTTCGTCGCCCTTCGTGCCCAGCGTCGCGATCACGAGCGCTTGCGTTTCGCCGCGCGTGAACAGCGCCGAACCGTGCGTACGCGGCAGCACGCCGGTACGGATTTCGATCGGGCGGACGGTGCGCGTGTCGCGGCCATCGATACGCGGTTCGCCGTTCAGGATCTGCGTGCGGACGATCTTCGCTTCGATGTCGAACATCACGTTGCCGATAGTCGCCTTGTCAGCCGGCGTCTGGCCTGCTGCCACTGCGTCCTCGGTCAGCTTCGCGGTCGTTGCTGCGTAGACTTCCTTCAGCTTTGCGGTGCGAGCCGATTTGTCGCGGATCTGATAAACCGCGTTCAGGTCGGCTTGCGCCAATTCCGTCACGCGGGCGATCAGCGGCTCGTTCTTCGGGGCCGGCGTCCAGTCCCACTCCGGCTTGCCACCTTCGGCAACCAGTTCGTGGATTGCGTCGATAGCAACCTGCATCTGGTCGTGGCCAAACACCACGGCGCCGAGCATGACTTCTTCGGTCAGTTGCTGCGCTTCCGATTCCACCATCAATACCGCGCGTTCCGTACCGGCCACGATCAGGTCGAGCGCCGATTCCTTCATCTGCGGACGGGTCGGGTTCAGCACATATTCGTTGTTGATATACGCAACGCGGGCAGCGCCCACCGGGCCGTTGAACGGCAAGCCGGAGATCGCCAGAGCCGCTGATGCGCCGATCAGCGCAGGAATGTCCGCGGGCACATCCGGGTTCAACGACAGCACATGAATTACTACCTGCACTTCGTTATAAAAGCCTTCCGGAAACAGCGGGCGCAACGGACGGTCGATCAGGCGCGAGATCAGCGTTTCGCCTTCCGACGGACGGCCTTCGCGACGGAAGAAACCACCCGGGATCTTGCCGGCTGCGTAGGTCTTTTCCAGATAATCGACGGTCAACGGGAAGAAATCCTGGCCCGGCTTTGCCGTTTTCGCGCCGACAACCGTCGCGAGCACCACGGTATCTTCGATATCAACGATTACCGCGCCGCCAGCCTGACGTGCGATTTCACCTGTTTCCAGGCGAACGTTGTGTTGTCCCCACTTGAATTCCTTGACGATCTTTTTAAACATTCTCACTCCTTCTTCGTTATGCCTCGCGTGTTTCCTACGTGTTGTCGTGGACTTCGGAGCATCCGGAGCCCATGCACACGGTAAAGAAACGGCGAAGCCAAGCGATGACCGGAACCACACGAGAGAGGGGTGTATGTCATTCCAACGCAACACGACACGCGATGCGCATGACGCGCTGGAATGACACAAAGCTCTGCCGCGAGGCCCGGTCCTGTAGTCGAATCGGTTTCCGATCCGGGGTTGGCTTTAATGCAAGCCTTCGATAATTCCCGCTACTTTCACTTCTGCGCCCATGAAGAGCGCGCCGTTCAAAAACAAAATGCCTGTATCAGCAGACTGACACAGGCATTTCGTTGTGTACGCTGGCCGCTTACTTGCGCAGGCCCAGCTTCTCGATCAGCGAGCGATAACGATCAGCGTCTTTGCCCTTGAGGTAATCGAGCAGCTTACGACGGCGGCTCACCATGCGCAGCAGGCCGCGGCGGCTGTGGTGATCCTTCGTGTGAGTCTTGAAGTGAACGGTCAGTTCGTTGATACGGGTGGTCAGCAGTGCGACTTGCACTTCTGGCGATCCGGTATCGTTAGCGGCGCGCGCATATTCTGCGACGACGTCGGACTTCTTTGCATGAGTAACTGCTGCTACGGTCGACATTTGATTTTCCTTTGAAACGGACAGGCGGTCACGGAAGAAGGGCCGTGCCGTGGGTTTTCTACATTCTTGAATCAAGCTCTGATTCACTCACCGCGCGAGGTTCTATAAGGGTTTTGCAACCCCTTTCCCATACGGCAAGTCGCGAATTATAGCACAGCGGTTTTTGCCGTCGACCCGGTTCGACACGACGGATGAAATGATGCAATAGGCCTGCGCCCAAGCTTTCTGTGATGTTGCTTTGTTGTTACGACGCCGGGCGCTTCATCTGGCACGTGGTCGGCATCGCGGTCTGGGCTGCCGGGATCTTCAGCAGAGTCCGGAAGCCAAAGCTTGAGCCTTCGTTGTCGAAACGAACGCCTGCCGTCCCCGCCTTATCCATTTCCATGACATAAAGGGGCTGGATCACCTGGTGATCGGCGGCGCGCATTTCCATCGTCTGGAAACCCTTGTCGAGCTTTATCCCTTCCAGCGCTCGGGCGACTGCAGCCGGATCGGCGCTGCGCGCCTTCTCCATCGCCTGCGCGAGCATCTCGACCATGAGCGGCATGCGCAGGAAGAGGTAGTCATCGGCGGCGGCAGGAAAACGGGCCCGAAAGGCCCCGTAGTAGGCGTCGGATGCACTGCCACCCACGTTCGGATGCCAGTCGGCCACCGCCACGACGTGTTTTACGCCCGCGTCGCCCAGCGCGGCGGGCGCGCCCAGGCTGTTGCCGTAGAACGTGTAGAAATGCGTGTCGAGCCCTTGCTCCCGCGCAGCTTTGACAAGCAATGTCAGGTCATTACCCCAGTTGCCGGTGATCACCGCGTCGGCGCCGCTTGCGCGGATCTTGGCAACGTACGGCGCGAAGTCCTTCACGCGGCCGGCGGGGATGAATTCATCGGCGGCAATTGTTATGTCCGGACGGCGTTCCTTCAGCGCGCGCTGGGCTTCGCGGCTGACATCGTGGCCAAAGCTGTAGTCCTGGTTGAACAAATAGACCTTTTTCACCGATTGATCGCGCTGGATGACATCGGCGAGCGCGTTCATGCGCATGCCGGCGTGGGCATCGAAGCGGAAATGCCAGAAGCTGCAATCCGCGTTGGTGAGCGCGGGGTCATCGGCGGAATAATTGAGGAACACCACCCGATGTTCGGGATCACGCGCATTTTGCTTGTTGATCGCGTCGATGAGCGCCGCGGCAACCGCCGAACTGTTGCCCTGCATGACAAAGCCAATATTCTGGTCGATAGCCGCACGCAACTGAACCAGGCTGGCTTCGCTGCTGCCCTTGCCGTCGAGAACCACCAGCTGCAGCGGGTGTTTGCCGTCGGGCAAGGTAACGCCACCGTTCGCGTTGACGCGCTCGACACCAAAGCGCACATTGCGCTCGACGGCTGCGCCCGCGTTCGCGAACGGACCGGACATGCCTTCGATCATCGCGATACGGATAGGCGGCAAACTCGAATTGGCGTCCGCCGCGCACGCGGGAGCGACCAGCTGGCCGCCAACGCATGCGGCCGCCAGTAATGAACCGCACAGGCGCTTGCCGACCCGCGACGCGCGACCGAGCGGCCGAAACCATCGTGCCGGCAGGAACCGATCACGTGCGTTCAGAAAAACCACGCGCGGCAAGCCGAGGCCGAAACCCATACAGTCCATTTCAGTTCATCCATCGAAAAATGACAGCAAAGCGAATCGCGGATCATAGGGCGTTCGGCACGCTGCGCGCAACCGCCCGTGGAAAATGCGAACGCAAATGGAATAGCCGCCCGAGCCTGCACGTTCCATCTACATGCTCTAAGTGCACGTCGATCGAAACCGCCCGGCTATCCCGCATGTCAAAATAAGCAATACGGCGCAGATCAGCAGAAAAACCCGCGACCAATCGGATATCGCGCCGATACGAATACGAAGGAGGCTTCGATGTTGAGCAAGGCAATACGAAAACCCGCCGCAGCAATGGCACTCGCCCTTCTGCTCACGGCATGCGCCCAGCCATGGCAGAACTATCAGGCAGGCGCGGACTCGTCGACGATCACGGCCAGGCTCGGGCCGCCAAGAGAGGTCTACGACCTGCCGAACGGCGGGCGCCGCCTGATGTGGCCAACGCAACCGCTGGGCGAAGTGACGACGGCGGCGGATATCGATGCATCGGGGAAGATCGTGAGCGTGCGCCAGGTCCTCGATGAAAACGAGTTCTTCAAGGCGCAGATTGGCACGTGGACGCGCAAGGACGTGTTGCTCAACTTCGGCCGCCCGGTGGAAACGTCCTACTTCCCGTTGATGAAACGCGAGGTCTGGACGTACCGGTACATGGAGGCGAACTACTGGTACATGATGTACAGCTTTTACTTCGACGATCAGGGCACGCTGCGCCTGACGCAAAAAACGCCCGACCCGCTCCACGATCCCGATCAACGGAATTTCTTCTGATATTGCTTTTAAACAGCGAAGAAATCTTTTGTCGACGAAAAAATGCCGCTCGGAAAGCGGCATTTTTTTCGCGTCTTCATTGCCGGAAAATTGTCGTGGAACGTAATTCGTCACGTTTCGTCGCGCCGCAGCAATGACGTTGAAAGTTTATTTCCAGCGATAATTTCGCCGTTGCAGTGTCGTACCTCTTACGCTTTTGGAACTGATACCTATGAATCGACCCGAACGCATGCTGGCTGAAAACGTCGGCTGGGCGGCGGAAGTTGCCGCCAGCGACCCTGATTTCTTCGACACCCTGGCTCAGGGCCAAAGTCCAACCGTCCTGTGGCTGGGCTGTTCGGACAGCCGCGTTCCCGCCGAAACCATCACGCATTCGAAGCCCGGTGATCTATTCGTCCATCGCAACATTGCGAACCTGTTTTCACCGGACGATGACAACACCATGAGCGTCCTCGAATACGCGGTGAACGTCCTGAAAGTGGACGACGTCATTGTGTGCGGACACTACGGCTGTGGCGGCGTGCGGGCGTCGTTGCTGCCGCTGTCCGACGCCCTGCCCCACGTCAATCGCCGCATTGCCCCGCTGTGTGCGTTGGCTCGGACCCACGGCAGCGAACTCGACGCGCTCGGCACAATGGATTCGCGCATCGACCGGCTATCGGAACTGAGCGTGCTCGAACAAGTGAGCGCGCTGCGTGAGACGTCCATCGTGCGCGACGCCGAGCATCCCCCGCGCGTTCACGGCTGGATTTTCGGTCTGCGCGATGGGCGCATCAAGGTGCTGTCGTCTGGAGAACCCGCCGGATCTTCGAACACTTCTCGTCATTCATCGTGACTATAGTAGGTGTACTGATGACTGATCCGTGGATCGGAATCCCGCAGGGTATTGCATGCAGTATCGGACGGGCTATTCAGCTCCAATAAAAAACGGCCCTCGCTTGTGGCGGGAGCCGTTTTTAACCGATAAAGCGCCGGATACGCGCCTCGTTCGACCGAGTCAATTCACGAAATCAAAGCGAGGAAAGCTGCGGATTGAGCTTCTCGACCTTTGAATGCAGCTTGTTCAGCGCCGCGAGATAAGCCTTCGCCGACGCCGCCACAATGTCCGGGTCCGTGCCCACGCCGTTCACGATCCGGCCGCTCTTCGACAACCGCACGGTCACTTCGCCCTGAGCCTGCGTGCCGGTGGTGATCGCGTTCACCGAATACAGCACCAGCTCGGCGCCGCTCGTCACCTTCGATTCGATCGCGTGGAGCGTGGCATCGACCGGACCATTGCCGCGTGATTCACCGTGCACTTCAATACCATCGACAGCAAACACCACGCGTGCATGCGGCTGCTCGCCCGTTTCCGAGTGCTGCGCCAGCGACACGAAGCGGAAGGTTTCCTTCGCCTGCATTTCCGCGGATTCTTCGGAGACGATCGCCATGATGTCTTCATCGAAGATCTCGGATTTACGATCGGCAAGTTCCTTGAAGCGGACGAACGCGGCGTTCACATCTGTTTCCGATTCGAGCGTCACGCCCAGATCTTCCAGGCGTTGCTTGAACGCATTACGTCCTGACAACTTGCCGAGCACGATCTTGTTGGTCGACCAGCCCACGTCTTCGGCACGCATGATTTCGTAGGTATCGCGCGCCTTGAGCACGCCATCCTGGTGAATGCCCGATGCGTGCGCAAACGCGTTCGCGCCGACGACAGCCTTGTTCGGCTGCACGACAAAGCCGGTGATTTGCGAGACGAGCTTCGACGTCGGCACGATATGCGTTGTGTCGATACCGAGCTCCAGCCCGTAGTAATCCTTGCGCGTTTTCATCGCCATCACGACTTCTTCGAGCGCCGTATTACCCGCGCGCTCGCCCAGACCGTTGATCGTGCACTCGACCTGACGCGCGCCGCCGATGTGCACGCCGGCCAGCGAATTCGCGACCGCCATGCCGAGGTCATCGTGACAATGCACGGACCAAATCGCCTTGTCCGAATTCGGCACGCGTTCGCGGATGGTCTTGATCAGGTCGCCGTAGCCCTCCGGCACGGCATAGCCGACCGTATCAGGGATATTGATGATGGTCGCGCCTTCATCGATCACCGCTTCCAGCACGCGACACAGGAAATCGAGATCGGAACGGCTGCCGTCTTCCGGCGAAAATTCGACGTCATCGGTGAACTTGCGCGCGAAACGCGTGGCAAGACGCGCCTGTTCATAGACCTGATCCGCGGTCATGCGCAGCTTCTTTTCCATATGCAGCGCCGACGTCGCAATGAACGTATGGATGCGGAAGTGATCGGCAGGCTTCAGGGCGTCGGCGGCGCGCTGGATGTCTTTATCGTTGGCACGGGCGAGCGAGCAGATCGTGCTGTCCTTGATCAGGCCGGCAATGGTATGGATCGCGTCGAAATCGCCGTTCGAGCTGGCAGCAAAGCCTGCTTCGATCACATCGACCTTCATCCGCTCGAGTGCCTTCGCGATCCGGATCTTCTCTTCCTTCGTCATCGACGCGCCGGGGGATTGCTCGCCATCACGCAAGGTCGTGTCGAAAATGATCAGTTTGTCTGCCATGTCGGGCTCCAGTGGGGAGTTTTTAAGTATTGAAAACGGTGGGGAAAAACGGAAAAACAATACGGAATCCGGGTGTTCGCGCCACCGCTGGCGTCGAAAACCACGAACGAGCAGACGGCAGGCGGGAAGCTTAGCGCGGTAGACGCGCTAGTAGCGATAGCGCGCGTAGCGGCGCGCCAGCTAGGGAAAACGAGAGGGGATGGGCGAAAAAAATCATTTTAAGACTATAACGAGATTTTTGAGAGCGTGCAATTGGGCTTTCCGATCGACGTCATTGAGGATGCCTGTCACGCCTGCCCGCATGCGTTTGCGCCATTAAACGCCCAAAAGCAAAAAGCGCGCACCGGAATCACTCCGATGCGCGCTCGCTTCATGTTCAATGCGTTCAATACGGTCAATGCGCCTTTTCAGACGATCTGGCCGGATTCGGCCGGCCGCGGATGGCCATGTAGCCCCACCACGCGTAACCGGAGAAACCGTACAGCACGAACAAGCCGAACAACATCAACGGCGGATCCGACGATACCAGCACGAATGCCACCACCACCAGCAACACGCCGGCGAACGGAACGCGGAACCGCACGTCGAGCGCCTTGCCGCTGTAGAACGGCGCGTTCGACACCATCGTGACACCGGCATAAATGGTCAGCGCAAACGCCACCCACGGCAGCCAGACGAGCTTCAGCGGCACGCGGTTATCGGTGGCGAGCCACACGAAACCCGCGATCAACGCCGCCGCTGCCGGACTCGGCAGGCCCTGGAAATAGCGTTTATCGACTACGCCTACGTTCGTATTGAAGCGCGCGAGACGCAATGCCGCGCCCGAGCAATAGACAAACGCCGCAAGCCAGCCCCAACGGCCCAGGTCCTTCAGGATCCATTCGTACATCACCAGCGCCGGCGCGACGCCGAACGAAACCATGTCGGACAAGCTGTCGAATTGCTCGCCGAACGCGCTTTGCGTATGCGTCATGCGCGCGACACGGCCGTCCATGCCGTCCAGCACCATGGCCACGAAGATCGCGATGGCCGCGATCTCGAAGCGCACGTTCATGGCTTGAACCACCGCGAAAAAACCGCAGAACAACGCGGCCGTGGTGAACGCGTTGGGCAGCAGGTAAATGCCGCGCTTCCTCAAAAATTGTTGCCGCTTCGCACGCCGCGTTTCCAGCACGCCGAGATCCTGTGTCGCCTTATTGCGGCGAAACGCCCGCGGGGGTGTTGTCGTGCTTCGCGTCCGGCGCGGTTTGAGTGCCGCCATCGAGTCCTCCGTTGTGCAGCCTGGTTTTACCGCTTTACTTGTACTGATTATTCTGCGAACTCGGCGAGGATGGTAGACGAGGCCGACACCTTCTCGCCAATCGCCACCCGCGGACGGCTGCCCACCGGCAAATACACATCGACTCGCGACCCGAAGCGGATAAAGCCATAACGCTGGCCACGATTAAGCGGCTCGCCCACATGGACATAGCACAAAATGCGCCGCGCGATCAGGCCAGCGATCTGCACCGATGTCACCGTATGCCCTGCCGCGGTCTGGATCACGATCGCGTTGCGTTCGTTCTCGGTCGAGGCTTTATCGACGGCGGCGTTGAGGTAAGAACCCGGGAAGTACTCCACTTTGCTGATCGCGCCATCTACGGGCGAGCGCTGCGAGTGGACATTGAACACGTTCATGAACACGCTGATCTTCAGCGCTTCGCGGCCCGCGTATGGGTCGTGTGCCGTTTCCACTGCGACGATGCGACCGTCGGCGGGACACAACACAGCGTTCGCCTGAACCGGAATCGGCCGGGCGGGGTCACGGAAAAACTGGACGACGAAGATCGTCAGCAGCCAGAACGGCCAGGCAAAACCAAAGCCGCCGATGGCCTGGATCAACACGGCAATGACAGCCGCAATGGCAATAAACGGCCAGCCTTCACGCGCGATGATCGGATGTGGATAGTTCATGAACGAGTTCTATATTTTTAGTAAAACCGTAGGATAGCAAAAGCCGTCCGGCGCCAAGCGACACCGGACGGCTTTCGGTCTTTACTAAGACCGGCAAACAAAGCCGGTCGTTCAAGCTTTTTTAGTTCTTCGACTGGTCAACCAGCTTGTTTGCAGCGATCCACGGCATCATTGCGCGCAGCTTGGCGCCGACCGTTTCAATCTGATGTTCAGCCGTCAGGCGGCGACGCGATTGCAGCGTCGGTGCGCCCGCCTTGTTTTCGATGATGAAGCTCTTCGCGTACTCGCCCGTCTGGATGTCCGTCAGCACTTGCTTCATGGCCTTCTTCGTTTCCGACGTCACGATCTTCGGACCCGTCACATATTCACCGTATTCGGCGTTGTTCGAGATCGAGTAGTTCATGTTGGCGATGCCGCCTTCATAGATCAGGTCGACGATCAGCTTCAGTTCGTGCAGGCATTCGAAGTACGCCATTTCCGGCGCGTAGCCTGCTTCCACCAGCGTTTCGAAGCCAGCCTTGATCAGGTCGACCGTACCGCCGCACAGCACAGCTTGCTCGCCGAACAAGTCGGTTTCGGTTTCTTCGCGGAAGTTCGTTTCGATAATGCCGGCACGGCCGCCGCCGTTAGCTGCTGCATACGACAATGCGACATCACGTGCTGCGCCCGATTTGTCTTGCGCCACGGCGATCAGGTGGGGAACGCCGCCGCCTTGCGAGTACGTGCTGCGGACCGTGTGGCCCGGCGCCTTCGGGGCGATCATGATCACGTCGAGGTCGGCACGCGGGATAACCTGGCCGTAATGGACGTTGAAACCGTGCGCGAATGCCAGTGCAGCGCCTTCCTTGGCGTTGTCGTGCACTTCGTTTTTGTAGACTTCAGCGATCTGCTCGTCCGGCAGCAGCATCATGACCACGTCCGCGCCCTTCACGGCTTCCGCCACTTCCTTGACCTTCAGGCCGGCCTTCTCAGCCTTGCTCCACGATGCGCCGTTCTTACGCAGACCGACCGTCACGTTCACGCCGCTTTCCTTCAGGTTCAGCGCGTGTGCATGGCCTTGCGAGCCATAACCGATGATCGTGACTTGTTTGCCCTTGATGAGGGAGAGGTCGGCATCTTTGTCGTAGAAAACTTTCATGGTGGTTCCTTAACTTGAATTTAATAAGTGAATTGGGTGCTAAATAACGTGCGCTTTGTTCAGCCGCTCTCAGACCTTCAGGATTCGCTCGCCCCGGCCAATGCCGGAACTGCCTGTGCGAACGGTCTCGAGAATCGCCGTTGCGTCCAGCCCCTGAATAAATGCGTCGAGCTTGTCGCTCGCGCCCGTCAGTTCCATCGTGTAGCTTTTTTCGGTGACGTCGATGATGCGGCCGCGGAAGATATCCGCCATCCGTTTCATCTCTTCCCGTTCCTTACCGACCGCTCTCACCTTGATCAGCATCAGCTCGCGCTCGATGTGGGCGCCCTCTGTCAGGTCGACCACTTTCACCACCTCGATCAGGCGGTTCAGGTGCTTTGTGATCTGTTCGATCACGTCATCCGAGCCAATGGAAACGATGGTCAGCCGCGACAGCGAACTGTCTTCGGTCGGCGCCACCGTCAAGGTTTCAATGTTGTAGCCACGCGCTGAAAAGAGCCCGACGACACGCGATAACGCGCCCGGTTCGTTTTCCAGCAGCACGGAAATAATGTGTCTCATGATAGGTGCGTTCCTGATTTATCCAGTTAGATAGCGTGTTTTCGCGAGATTCGTGCGCGGCCGGACGTCTTTTGTGAAGACGGGCGCGCGCGAATCCGAACGAGAAACGAGCCGTTATAGATCTTCCGATCCGAGCAGCATTTCCGTGATGCCCTTACCTGCCTGGACCATCGGAAATACGTTTTCGGTGGGATCTGTCTGGAAGTCGAGGAACACCGTGCGATCCTTCAGGCGCAATGCTTCTTTCAGCGCCGGTTCGACATCGCGCGTGTGCTCGATACGCATGCCCACGTGACCATACGCCTCAGCCAGTTTCACGAAGTCAGGCAGCGCGTCCATATACGAACTGGAATAGCGCTTCTTGTATTCGATCTGCTGCCACTGGCGAACCATGCCGAGATAGCGGTTGTTGAGCGAAATGATCTTGATCGGCGTGTTGTACTGCTTGCACGTCGACAATTCCTGAATGCACATCTGGATCGAGCCTTCGCCCGTGATGCACAACACCTCGTCGTTCGGGTGCGCCATCTTCACGCCCATCGCCGCCGGCAGGCCGAAGCCCATGGTGCCGAGACCACCCGAATTGATCCATCGACGCGGCTTGTTGAAGCGATAGAACTGCGCCGCCCACATTTGATGCTGGCCGACGTCCGAACAAACGAAGGCTTCGCCGTCGGTCAGTTCCCATGCTTTTTCGACCACGTACTGCGGCTTGATGATCTCGCTTGCGCGGTCGAACTTGAGGCAGTCCTTCGAACGCCATGCTTCGATGTCCTTCCACCAGTCGGCCAGCGCCGCAGTGTCCGGACCATGATCGGCCGTCTGCAATTGTTCGATCAACTCCTTCAGCACTTCTTTCACGTCGCCGACGATAGGGATATCGACTTTGACGCGCTTGGAGATGGACGACGGATCGATATCGATGTGAATGATCTTCTTCGCATGCGACGCGAAATGCTCAGGATCGCCAATCACGCGGTCGTCGAAACGCGCGCCAATGGCAATCAGCACGTCGCAATGCTGCATGGCCATGTTGGCTTCGTACGTGCCGTGCATGCCAAGCATGCCGAGGAATTTCTGGTTGTCCGCGCGATAACCGCCCAGGCCCATCAGCGTATTCGTCACCGGATAACCGAGCAGGTCGGCGAACTGGTTCAACTCACGTGCCGCATTCGCCAGGATGATGCCGCCGCCCGTATAAATGTACGGACGCTTCGCCGAGAGCAACAACTGCACGGCCTTGCGGATCTGGCCCGAATGGCCTTTGGTCACTGGATTGTATGAACGCAGCGAGACGGACTTGAGCGGTTCGTACTTGCACGGCGTCTTCGACACGTCTTTCGGAATGTCGATCAGCACCGGGCCGGGACGTCCCGTACGAGCGATATAAAACGCTTTCTTGACGGTCGCAGCGAGTTCGCGCACGTCTTTGACGAGGAAGTTGTGTTTGACGCAGGGACGTGTAATGCCGACGGTGTCGCACTCCTGGAACGCATCCTGACCGATTGCCGCCGTAGGAACCTGGCCGCTGATGATGACGAGCGGTATGGAATCCATGTAGGCAGTGGCAATACCGGTCACCGCGTTGGTGACGCCGGGGCCGGACGTAACCAGGCAGACGCCAACATTTCCCGTGGAGCGCGCGTAGGCGTCGGCGGCATGAACCGCGGCCTGTTCGTGGCGCACGAGGATGTGCTGGATCTCGTCCTGCTTGTACAACTCGTCGTAGATATAGAGTACCGAGCCGCCGGGATAGCCCCAAATGAACTCGACCTTTTCGTCAGCGAGCGCGCGCATGAGCACGGTGCCGCCAATGGATTCAGCTTCGAGCGAGGGAGTCGTATCCGACGTGGAGAATTCCGCGCTGGGCATATTCATACATTCACCTTTCGAATTTTCGGCAAAAAATTGATTGGGTGCTCTCTGCCGGGCTTATGGCTCGGGTTCAAGCGGCGCGTCTAAATGGGAAGCGGGCTTCTTGGGCTCGCCTCAAAGAGACAGTTCACTTTATGATGCGAGTCGGAAACAATAGCCCGAGGCTATAAAGTTCGTCAAGGAAAAACTGCGCAATCGCGCGGCAAGCGCATGGAATTCGGCGTTAAAAGCATGGATTTCTGTGAAATACCGACGAAAGCTGTGTGTTTCAGCCTGTAACAGCGGCGCATTTCCTCGCTGTTCACTCAAAAGTTTGCTAGCATCCGCAGGCTTTAACCTCTCACCAACCCTTATCGACGCACACTCGTTGCGCCGGGCCTCACGGATGGCATCAGACAAGGAACTCGCCGATTTTCTGGCGGGCGTCGAAAGACGCGCGTTTAAGCAGACGGTGTACACCGTACGCGACGACGATGCGGCGCTCGACATCGTTCAGGATGCGATGATCAAGCTCGCCGAAAAATACGGCGACCGGCCTCCGCCCGAATTGCCCCTTTTGTTTCAGCGTATCCTGCAAAATGCAACGCACGACTATTTCCGGCGCCAAAAGGTCCGCAATACGTGGGTAAGCCTGTTTTCCTCGTTCGGCAACGCCGACGACGACGAATTCGACCCCCTCGAAACCTTCGAATCGCAAGATGGGACGGTCGGTGCGGAAAGCAGCGAGAGCCGGCTTGAGCGTGAACAGGTGCTCAACCTGATCGACGCCGAGATCCAAAAACTACCAGCACGTCAACGGGAAGCGTTTCTCATGCGTTACTGGGAGGATATGGATGTCGCCGAAACCGCCGCTGCAATGGGCTGCTCTGAAGGCAGCGTAAAAACACATTGCTCGCGGGCCACGCATGCGTTGGCACACGCGCTGAAGGCGAAAGGAATCACGCTATGAGCAACGCTCTCGATCACAAGGAAACCGAGTTCGCGCTGAAGGTACGCCGCGCGCTCGACGAAAACATCAATTCGCTGCCCACCGCATCGCTCGACAAGCTCGCAGCGGGGCGCCGGACGGCGATCGCACGCAAGAAACCGGAAAAAGTCGCCGTGGCGGCGCCGGTTTTTGCGCCTGCGCTCGCCGGGGCGGGCATCGCCGGTCCGGGTTCGCACGACTCGGGGCACACGGGTAAACGCGGTCGCTTCTCGCGGCTCGCGCTGGCGTGGCCGCTGCTCGCGCTGGTGATCGGATTGGCTGGCATCGCTTATTTCGAGGACCAGCAGCGCACCGCGGAACTCGCCGATATCGACGCTGCCATGCTCAGCGACACGCTTCCGCTCGACGCCTATCTCGACCACGGTTTTAACGCGTACCTGACGCGCAATCACTAAGACTGCAGGAGTCATCGGGTGAGTTACAAGCGCGGCCTCGCGATTGTCTTTGGATGCGCAATTGCGGGACTTGTCGCGTTTGCCGCCACCTATCCGCGTTTCTATTCGTCCGCTTCGGCGGTGCCCGTTGCCGCCGCCCCTGCCGGGGCGAGCGCGGCAGAAGTCTTGTCGCCGCTTTCTTCGCTCTCCTCCCCCGCAAGTCCCATGGCCTGGGCCAAGCTCACCGACGCTCAACGGGTCGCGCTCGCGCCGTTTGCCTCCGAATGGGATCAGTTCAGCGAGGAACGCAAGCGCAATTGGATCAAGATAGCGTCGCGATACAAGAAGATGTCGCCTGAAGCGCAAAAACGCCTTCACGAGCGAATGGCCGAGTGGATCCATATGACACCGGATCAGCGCAAGGTCGCCCGCGAGAATTATCAGGTTTCCAAGTCAGTGCCTGTTGAGAAACGGGAACGGGCGTGGGATGCGTACCAAAAGCTCCCGGAAGAGCAGAAGAAAAAGCTCGCCGCGGCCGAGCACCCTCGCCGGCCGACGGTTGTCAGCGCGCCGCCAACCGGCAAGACCGAGGTCAAGGATATCGACCGGCTGATGACTGCCCGGGAACACGCGCGCGCTTCCGAGGCTGTTGGCGAAATGGGGGCGTCCGGATCTCCCGCCGCCACCGCCGCTCCCGCCGCGCCATCGATTCCCGGCGCCGCCAGTTTTGTGCCGGCCACGCCAATTCCGGTTTCGCCGCAGCAGGCGCCATCCGTTTTCAACGGGTCTTAGGCAAAAGTGAGCGCATCCTCCCTGGAATCTGTCGGGTCTCCCGGATTGACCGCGCCCAAGCTGCGTCGTCGCCTGGCTACGATGCTCTACGAAGGCGTGATCCTGTTCGGGATCGTTTTCATCGCTGGATATTTGTTCAGCACACTCACCCAGCAACGCAACGGACTCACCCATCACAATCTGCTGATGGCGTGGATCGGGTTTGTGCTCGCCGTTTATTTCGTCTACTTCTGGACGCATGGCGGCCAGACCCTGCCGATGAAAACCTGGCGGCTGAAAGTGGTCGATGCGCGTGGCGCGCCGGTTTCGACCGCTCGCGCCATCGCGCGGTATGTGTTCGCGTGGTTGTGGTTCTTGCCGCCGCTGGCATTGCATCCGCTGCTCAAGCTTTCCGTTCCGACCACGCTGGTGGTGACCACTGTGTGGATCGTGCTTTGGGCAGCAGCGGTATGGCTCGATCCGGCGCGACAGTTCTTGCACGACCGGCTGGCCGGAACGCGGGTCGTGGGCGTGGATTTGGGCGTGGTTCAGGCTAAGCGTTAATCCGCCGTTGGCGATGTTGGAACGTCGTGGATCACGGCCCGACAAAATACCTTAGGTTTCCGAAGCGTCTGTTGAGCGCTGAAAATTCAGCGTTCTCTCCGATCTCGCCTTTGTCGGTCTCAGCTCAGCCAGTCGGGAGCTTCCTTCAACGCCATATGCAGGTTGTCGTTGAAATGATGGATCCGATATCCCAATCCCGCAAACATCGTCTGCAATGAGCGTCGCGTGTAAAGCGTGATGTGGCCATTGCGAGGCGCGATGTACCAATTGTCCATTCCCCGCGGCGACACGTGATCTATCGTCACCGTGGAAAACAGCAACACACCCCGTCCGTTTAAAAGTCCGAGCGCTTCCTTGGCCGTTGCCAGCGGTTCAGGCGTGTGTTCCAGAACCTCGAATGCGCTGATGAAATCGAATGAGCCGGCCGGCGACACAGCTTGTTCATCCATCGGGTCCCAGCTATGTCCGTCGACTCCGCCCGCGCACAATAACGACGTCAGCGCGCCATTGCCACCGCCATAGTCGAGACACCTCAACGCGCGATCTTTCTTGATGAAATCGAGAATGAAAGCGGCGTTGCCCGCAGGCCGTGAATCAATGTAGTCAGGGTCGACGAGCACGTAATCGTCGTTATAAATGTGCTGCAGGTAGTCGGCCTTGCTCCATTGATCGAACGCATTCGTGAAGATCAGGCCGCAAGCATCGCATTGATGGTAATAGACCGGCACGCCGGTAAGCGGCAAGTAGCGCCCGCGCCGCTCTTCGCAACTCTTGTTGAAATCCGTAACGCCGTAAAGAGGCGCAGGTTCGTTGCATACCTTGCACATCGACATTCGAACGACCGGCCCCACTGTTCCACTATCCAGTTGCATAGGATTCCATTGTAAATTCGAAAGTATAGGCTATGCCAACGCGGTGAAGACGCTCGGCGCGCCTGTTGTATTGTTTCAGTTTTTGCGCAGCCGTGGCTCCGCAGCAACGTTTTCCTTCGCAGGAATTTCTAACTGTGCGAGCCCGGTCGTGAACGAGATCGCGCCTGGACAGAGCGTGTTGTCATGCGACGCCAAACGCCCGCAGCGCCGACGGGACCGCCTCGGACAACTCCGCAGAAGACACCGAATAACGGGGTAATTCGAGGCGTTTTTCCTTCCTCGCCGCACATTCGCAACCCTTAGTAATAAGAAGTTTTCGTGACTGTCATGGCTCCGTCACGTGGGCATGGCGCAATGGCCGCACTGCAACCCGATGCGCGTGCCCATGGCCACTAAATCGTCTGCGAGTCACCTGTTAGCGATTACCCTCCGCGATGCCGAAGCCGTCGCGTTCCGCACCGACGTTGCGCCTCCCCCTTCCCCTGAAACCACTGGCGCGAGCCTCACTCCCCCCACCGCTACGGGCACCACCTCTCGCCCCGACGACGAACCCGCCGACCATCGCTACCGCACCATCTGGCTCTCCGATATCCATCTCGGCTCCGGCGGTTGCCAGGCGAACTATCTGCTCGATTTTCTGCGCCATAACGATTCCGAGTACCTGTACCTGGTCGGCGACATTATCGACGGATGGCAACTGCGCAAGGGCTGGTTCTGGCCGCAAGCGCACAACGACGTGATCCAGAAAGTGCTGCGCAAAGCGCGCAAAGGCACGCAAGTGGTCTACATTCCGGGCAATCACGACGAAGCCGCGCGTCAGTTCTGCGACCTCGCTTTCGGCGATATCCACGTGCGCCAGGAAGCCTTTCACACCACGCTGGCCGGCAAGCGCCTGTGGATCGTGCATGGCGATCTCTTCGACGGCGTCATCCAGCACGCCAAGTGGCTCGCTTATCTCGGCGACACGCTCTACACGCTGATCCTGTTGCTCAATCGCTGGTTCAACCGCGTGCGCAGCCGTCTCGGCCTGAACTACTGGTCGCTCTCGCAATACCTCAAGCATCAGGTCAAGAACGCGGTGAACTTCATCTCGAAGTTCGAGCACGTGATGACCGATGAAGCGCGCCGCCGCGGCTGCGACGGCGTTGTCTGCGGCCACATCCATAAAGCTGAAATCCGCGATATCGACGGTGTCCTGTACTGCAATGACGGCGACTGGGTGGAAAGCTTGTCTGCGCTAGTCGAGACGTTCGAAGGCGAGCTGAAGATCATCTACTGGACGGTCCTGCGTTCTCCTGAACACCATTCGCAAAAGGCCGGGGCAACTGCCTGATCAAGCATCTTGATCAACCGCCTGAATGCTTTCACTTATCGAGGCCATCGAATGAAAATCATGATCGTTACCGACGCATGGGAACCGCAAGTCAACGGCGTCGTGCGTACATTGAAAAGCACTAGCCGCGAACTGACTGCGCTGGGACATCGCGTGGAATTGCTGACGCCGCTCGAATTCAGGACCATCGCATGCCCGACGTATCCCGAGATTCGCCTGTCGCTGCTGCCGCGCCGCCGCGTCGCGCAACGCGTCGAGGAGTTTGCGCCGGATGCGCTCCATATTGCGACGGAAGGTCCGCTCGGCATGGCCGCGCGCTCATTCGCGCTGCGCAACAAACTGCCGTTCACGACCGCGTACCACACGCGTTTTCCTGAATACGTGCAGGCACGGTTCCACATTCCGCTCGCCGCAACCTATAAGTTTTTGCACTGGTTTCACAAGCCCTCGCAAGCAGTGATGGCGCCCACGCCCGTCGTGAAAAACGACCTCGAAAAGTTCGGTTTTACGAACGTGGTCCTGTGGACACGCGGCGTGGATCTGGATATCTTTCAACCGATGGATTCGAAGGTCCTGAACACGACGCGGCCCATTTTTCTGTATGTCGGACGCGTGGCGGTCGAGAAGAACGTTGAGGCCTTCCTGAAGCTCGATCTGCCCGGATCGAAGTGGGTCGCGGGCGAAGGCCCGGCGTTGGCCGAACTGAAATCGCGTTACCCGAATGCGAACTATCTTGGCGTGCTCTCGCAGGCAGAACTGGCGAAGGTCTACGCGGCCGCCGACGTATTCGTGTTCCCGAGCCGCACCGATACCTTCGGCCTCGTGCTCCTCGAAGCGATGGCATGCGGCACGCCAGTCGCGGCGTACCCGGTGACGGGTCCGATCGATGTGCTCGGTACCGATGGCCCGGGTGCGCTCGACGAAGACCTGCGCGAAGCATGTTTGCGGGCGCTGAAGATTGAACGCGCCGATGCCCGTGCGTGGGCGGAGAAATTCTCGTGGCGGGCGGCATCGGAGCAATTTGCGTCGAATCTGAAGCCGCTTGCAACGCGTGGTGCGACGCAGAAACAAGCAACGGCGTAATCTGGCTCGAGCGCGAGACTGCGGCATGATTGAACGCCGCGCTCTTCGCGCAACGTAGCGGTGTCACGGCAAGCTGCGCGGGTCGGGACTCATCGGCCGATGATGCCAACATGTGATGCGCCCAGCTGCAACCGTAATTGCAACCGGTCGTCGGCGGACTCGCCTTGGACTTCTGCGCCGCGGCCTGGCGTCGAGCGTGGCTCAGCGAGTACGCCGAAGCGTGCGTCACACCAATCACAGCAAGTTTCAAAGAAGCGCAATGTGAAAGCCAAACCTTCAGTGCAAGCGAAACCCCTGCTCTTGATACACCGGGAACCCTTCAGCAACGAAGACGACCACATCGAGAGCTCGCCGCCGCATCCGAGCGAGCCCTTGAGCGCCGACGATTCGCTCGCTCCGTTGCCGTTCAATCCGTACAAGGGCAATCGCGGGCTCACTCGCGCCTGGCACGCGATGAAAAATTCGCTGAACGGCTTTCGCGTGGCGATCCGCGAAGAAAGTGCGTTCCGCCAGGAGCTCACGCTCGCGGCCATCCTGGTGCCGTGCGGCATCTTCGTGCCGGTATCGGCGGTTGAACGCGCGGCGCTGCTGGCATCGGTGCTGCTGGTGCTGATGGTGGAGTTGCTTAACTCGAGCGTGGAAGCGGCAATCGACCGGATTTCGCTGGAGCGGCACGAACTGTCCAAACGAGCGAAGGATTTCGGCAGCGCGGCCGTGATGGTCGCCTTGCTGGTCTGCGTGCTCACGTGGGGCCTGATAGTCGGCCCTCTGCTGTGGCGATGGGCGCTGATGATGTTTTAAACGCCGTTCGCTACGCAACCGCCGGCCCCGCGGACCCCGCGCCCTTCCAGCCGTTTATAATCGTCCGATATTCAAGATAGCCACCGATTTCCGGGTTCGTGACGTCGTCACGCAGGCCGCCTCAGGCCGCCCTCACCCGGAGCCGGTCAACCAGGTCCGGACGACATGGAAGCCAAACCTCCCCGCCGCACCCGCGAACGGATTCTCGAACTATCGCTGAAGCTGTTCAACGATATTGGGGAACCGAACGTCACGACGACCACCATCGCGGAAGAGATGGAAATCAGTCCAGGCAACCTGTACTACCATTTCCGCAATAAAGACGACATCATCAACAGCATTTTCGCGCAGTTCGAACAGCAGATCGAAAAGCGCCTGCGTTTTCCGGAAGACCATCGTCCGACGATTGACGAGATGTGGTCGTACCTGCAGTACATGGCGGATTTCCTGTGGCAGTACCGGTTTTTGTATCGCGACCTGAACGACTTGCTCGCGCGAAACCGCACGCTCGAAACGCATTTCAAGCAGATCATCACCCACAAGGTCAACTTCGCGCAGCAACTGTGCGATGCACTTGTAGCCGATCACGAAATGGTCGCGACGCCCGCGGAAATCAAGGTGATCGCGACCAACATGGGCGTGATCGCGACGTACTGGCTGTCGTATCAGTTCGTCATGAATCCGCGCAAATACAACGAGCAGGAAACCATCCGCTCGGAATTGCATCAGGCGAGCCTGCATATCATCTCGATGATGGCGCCGTACCTCCGCGGGCGGTCACGGCAAATTTTCGACGACCTCGTGTCGGGCAAAATGCCGGAACGCGTCTTTGCCGATTACCGCGCGCCGAAGGAAGACGGCGCCCCTAAGGAACCTAGTTAATGAAAGCAGTCTGCGTATATTGCGGCTCCGCGAATGGAGCCAGACCGGTCTATGCCGAAGCGGCAAAAGCGTTCGGCCGCGCATTGGTGGAAGCGGATCTCGCGCTCGTCTACGGCGGTGGCAGCGTGGGGTTGATGGGCATCATCGCCGATGAAGTCCTCGCACTGGGTGGCCGCGCCATTGGTGTCATTCCCGAATTGCTGATGAACAAGGAAGTCGGTCATAAAGGTCTGACGGAACTGTATGTCGTGCCCGACATGCATCAGCGCAAGAAGAAAATGGCGGATCTCTCGGATGCATTTGTATCGATGCCGGGTGGTGTCGGCACGTTTGAAGAGCTGTTCGAGACCTACACGTGGGCTCAGCTCAAGTATCACGAGAAGCCGGTCGCGTTGCTGAACGTGGACGGGTATTACGATCCGCTGCTCGCCATGCTGCGCCATACGGTGGAAGAAGGTTTCATGCGCACGCCGTACCTCGACATGCTGCAAGTCAACGCCGATCCCGTGAAGCTGATTGAATTGCTGAAAGCCTATACACCGCCGCTGGTGGACCGCTGGCCTGAGAAACGCGACGCGGTTTGATATCTCAATGGAGAATTCGACGATGTCGAAGGTAGTGTTGATCACAGGCGGCAGCCGCGGAATCGGCCGTGCCGCCGCGTTGTTATGCGCCGCGCGCGGCTGGTCGGTCGGCGTGAATTACGCGACCAACCGCAGCGCCGCCGATGCAACCGTCGCCGGCGTGGAAGCCGCTGGCGGCCGCGCAATCGCCATCCAGGGCGATGTCTGCGAAGAAGCCGATGTGATCGCGATGTTCGATGCAACGCTGAACGCCTTCGGCCCGATCGATGGTTTCGTGAACAACGCGGGTATTGTCGCGCCCGGTTCCGCGCTCGCGGACATGGACGTCGCGCGCATGAAACGCGTCTTCGATACCAACGTGCTCGGCGCGTATCTCTGCGCGCGGGAAGCGGCGCGCCGCATGTCGACGAAACGTGGCGGACGGGGCGGCTCGATCGTCAATGTGTCGTCGGCGGCAGCGCGACTCGGGGCACCGAACGAGTACCTTGATTACGCGGGATCGAAGGGCGCCGTCGACACCATGACGATCGGCCTCGCGAAAGAACTTGGCCCGGAAGGCGTGCGCGTGAATGCCATCCGGCCTGGTTTGATCGATACCGAGATTCACGCAAGCGGCGGCAAACCGGATCGCGCGGCGCAGTTGGGCGTGCTCACTCCGTTGGGGCGGCCTGGCACGGCCAATGAAGTGGCGGAGTCGATTGTGTGGTTGTTGTCCGATGCGTCGGCGTACGTGACCGGCGCATTGCTCGATGTGGCGGGCGGGCGTTAGAACGTCAGAAGCCGCCCTTCTTCTTGAGCCATGCGTGTTCCTCTGCCGTTGTCTCGCGGCCGAGCATGACGTTGCGATGTGGAAATCGGCCAAAGCGCTCGATCACTTCAGCATGGCGATGCGCGTAGTCCAGAGAATCTTGCACGTCCTTATCGCCGGATTCATCGAAGAGTGCCTGGAGCAGACGCACGGCTTCGCGCTGGCTTGCCAACGCCTCGTCGTGCTCGAAGGGCATGGCCACGAATAGACGATGATGAATCGTCGGCAACGTGAGATCGCCGCGTGTATCGACCAGCCTATCCGCCAGTTTCAATGCTTCGTTGTCCCCAGCGAATGCGCGCGGCGTCCCGCGAAAGCAATTGCGCGTGAACTGATCCAGCAACACGATCAACGCCAGCGCGCCAAGCGGCGTAGCCGCCCACGATGCAAGCCGCCCCTCCAACGCCTCCTCGAGCAGAGCGCCGAAGCGCTCGTGGAGCATGGCGTCGAAGGTGACGTCCTTCTTGAACCAGACCTTGCGCGCGTGGCCGAACTCCGCTGAATCCGGCGCACCGAACCATGTGTCCAGCACCGCTTGAGCGCGTGCGTCGAGCATCACGCGAACTCGATTACGAGACGCCGCGTGCGTGCACTTTTCTTCTCCACTTTCGCAATCCTCAAGTCACCGATCTCGCTCGTATTGCGCACATGCGTACCGCCGCACGGCTGCAGATCGATCCCTTCGATACGCAGCAACCGCACGCGCCCCATGCCGGCCGGCGGCTTCACGCTCATCGTGCGGACGAGCTCGGGACGCTCCTCCATTTCCTGATCGGTGATCCACTCGGTCGCCACCGGATGCGCGCCGCCAATCAGCTCACGCAAGCGCGTTTCCAGTTCCTCGCGTTCGATGGGTTCGACCGTCGCGAAATCCATGCGGGCATAACCGCTGGTGATGCTGCAACCATCGACGGGATAGGGTAATGCCGCGCACAACAGATGCGTAGCCGTATGCAGGCGCATGTGCCGGTAACGCCGTTCCCAATCGATCTCAGCTGTCACCCGATCGCCCACTTTCAGCTTGGCGAGCAGCGCCTCCTGATCCGGCGCGGGCACATGGACGGCATCATCAGGCGTGGCGCCTTCGAACTTGGCCTTGCGGGTGTCCGCTATTTCGATGCGCGTGCCGTCCGCCAGCGTCAGCGATCCAGCGTCGCCGGCCTGGCCGCCGCCCAGTGGATAAAACACGGTTTGATCGAGATGGATACCGAGCTCGTCGATAGCCGTTACCAACGCCTCGCAACGCGTCGAATAGGCGTCTTCGCGAAACAGCGCGCGTGTGCTCATGGGGAATCTCCTGGTCTGTCGCCGGCTGAAAATGAACCCGTATTATGCGGGTCTGCGGCCAAGGCGCCTTCGCGCGGGCGGTTGCGCACTCTCTCGTCTGGCTGCCGGGCACGGACTGATATGCCATTCGTTGAGCGGAGAATCAGGCCATCCGCGACTGATTCGCCCTGACGGTGCGCTCCATCATGACGAGCGTCTCCTCAGTGATTGGCAAGCCGTTGGCATAGTGCCGGAACCCGGACGCAACCGAGGCAATGCGTTCGATGCTCTGCGATGCCATACGCGATGCAACGCCGGTCTTGCTGGCGAGGTTCATCAAATGCTCGCGCGCCGGCGCCCTTGCCTCGCCGCAAATGTCCATCTGATGCTCACCGCCCGGACCCCCGTTGAACGTCAGGTCATAGGCGGGCGAAAACTGCCAGCGGCCGTCTGCGGCCATCTCGAATGAGAAATTCTTTGCGTGGTCATCGCGGTTGTTGAACACGACGTTGAACACACATCGGTCAAATGCCTGCTGAACTTCGCGCGCGTCCCGCGTCATGAACTGCGTTAGCCGCAGCAGTGTGATGTAGTCCATCTGCGGCACGCGGAAGTCGGAGTGAGCCGCGCCCGCGGCCGTATGCATCGGCACACGCATCCCGTTGGAGCGGTCAAACCGCTCGACGCCAAACGCCGACAGCGAGGGACCGAGATCGAAGTAATTGGTGGCGGGCATCCGAAGTCCACAGGCCACGGCTATCGCCGCATACATTGCCTCGACCGCACAGACTTCCTTGTGATCGTGCTGCGCCGGGAATTTTACGAGCCACGGTGTCCCGAGTCCTTGCTCCGAGTTCGACATCCGGCCGGAATGCGGGTCATAGTTGACCAATACTTTGGGGCGCGCGCCGTGCGGTGAGCCGCCCATCAGCGCGAGCTCGCGCAAGAGCGCCTCACTGTCATCCGTTATCACCTGGCGGACTTCGTGAGCGAGCGTAAGCAGCTGAACATCCTCCGGAACCAGCACTTCGCCGTCATTGGGTTCAAAGACGAGCGCGCCCATCGCTTTTTCGCCGATGAAAGCCAGCCGGTCCAGCGGAGACACGAGCCGGGGATCCCGCCCAAGCTTCCGGAACAACCGGTCCACCAGGAGCATGCCCCAGCCGTCCGGCAAGCAGTCGCTCACGAGGCCGGGCAGTCGCAGTTGATGCGCAGGGAAGTCTCCATACGTTGTCGCTGCGAGCGGCATCTTGAGTGGAGACAAATTCAAGCCGCGCTGCTGCGCGTGCGCGGAGTATTCAAACAGGAGGTCAGTGCCGTCGTCGGCCAGCTTGCCGAGCTCGAAGCGCTCACCCCAACCCGCGTAAATCACGCTCAGCTTCCTCATTCTGTCGCTCGCGAAGCGCGCTGGCGCTTGACGCTGGCCGCCTCCATCGCCTTGATGGATTTGGGCTTCAGCGCAAAAATTCCGCCCAACTCCTCCACCAGCCCCAAAGCCATGACGACCCTCACGAAGTTATCGAGCGTGGCACGCCCGCTACGCTCGATATTGCGAACAGCCCGCTCCGAGATTCCGGCACGGCTGGCGAGTTCGTCCTGCTGAAGATTCTGCAGAAGCCGATGCGCGCGCAGACGTTGCCCCAACTCCGCTACGACTTCTTGAGAGTTAGACAGATTAAAGTGCATTTTTATGCCGGTTAGCAGCTAAAACACGGAACTACCGGCATAATTTTACTGTTTATGGATTTCTTGGTCAAATACAGTCATCTTGGATAACCGGCATAAAAAAGTCGGTTAGCCTTGAATATCGATCATAACCGGCTCAAAACTACCGATTAACGGAGGCGATGGGCAATGCGGGCAGTGCGGAGACGGGTTACTTGCGGACTCGCCTACGCCCGCTACACCCAGGGGTTTGAAGCCATGTTTGTAACCAATGAACCAACACCCTAGGCGCGGTTACGCATCCAGTCGGCGGTATCGAAGAAGGAGGTGAGCAAGCGTTTACGCAAGGGCGCGTCAAGGCCAACGTCTTCCATTGCCCACGCCATGCAGCGCAACCACTGATCGCGCTCCGGCAAGGCAATCGCGAAGTTCATATGGCGAGCACGCAAACGCGGATGCCCAAAGCGGCTGATGTAATGGTCCGGGCCGCCCATCCAGCCGCACAGGAACCAGAAGAATTTATCGCGGGAATTCTCGAGCGCCGGGGGATGCAACGCCCGTAACCCGGCGAATTCCGGTTCGAGATCCATCAGGTCGTAGAACCGGTCGACGAGTGCACGTACGCGCTCCTCGCCGCCGACGAGTTCGAATGCCGTGGGTTGCGGCGCTTGTTCAATATTTGCGTCGGTCATGCGTTTTCTTTGGGGGTTATCGGGACATTGGCGCAATGAACAACCTTGGGCTTTCCAGGTCGTTCAGGCATCCCGCAGCGATTGCAGCGCGGGCCGCGACAGCACGCGGCGCAAGCTCATCCAGCCGCCCACGCCCGAACACACGACGCCCGCCACAATCCCCGCGGGCACCAGCGACGGGTTGAAATCGATGTGAAACTCGAACACGCGCGTCGCCAGCACATAGCCAATTCCCTGCGCGCCTAGCGCGGCCATCAGCCCGCTCAATGCGCCCACGGCCACGAACTCCGCGGTCTGCACCGAGCGCACCTGTTTATGCGATGCCCCAAGCGCGCGCAGCAACGCGGACTCATGCACACGCTCGTCGCGCGTGCCGGCCAGCGCCGCGTACAACACGAGCACGCCGGCCGCGAGCGTGAAGACAAACAGGAACTGCACGGCGCCAATGACCTGCTCCAGCACGCGCTGGATCTGCGCGAGAATCGGCGCGATATCGATAGCGGTCACGCTCGGATACTTGTTGATCAAACCATCGATCAAACTTTGTTGTCCCGGCGGCAAATGAAAACTCGTGATGAACGTGGCGGGCAAATCGCTGATAGACGACGGCGGCATCAGCACGAAGAAGTTGACCTTGAACGAATTCCAGTCGACCTTGCGCAGGCTCGTGACCGGCCCTTCGACCTGCATGCCGGCGACGTCGAAACGCATTACATCGCCGAGTTTCACGTGGATGATCTTCGCGAGTCCCTCTTCTATCGATACCTGCGGTTTGCCCTCCGTGCCGTACCAGTCGCCGCCGGTCACGCGGTTATCGCTGGGTAGTTCGGTGGTGTACGAGAGGTTGAACTCGCGGTCGACCAGACGTTTTGCATCGGCCTTTTCGTAGTTGTCGGGACTGACCGGTTTGCCGTTCACGGCAATCAGACGACCGCGCACCATTGGCGACAACACCGCGTCACCCTGCCCGTGCTGCTTGAGGTAATCAGTCACGCCGGCGCGCTGGTCAGGCTGGACATCGATGAGAAATTCGTTCGGCGCGTCCGGCGGCGTCGATTGCCGCCAGCCCGCGATCAGGTCGCTGCGCGTCATGGCAATGAGCAGCAGGCACATCAGACCGATGCCAAGCGCCGTGATCTGCAGCGCGCTCGCGCCGCTGCGCCGTTCAAGCGATGCCAGCGCGTATCGCCAGCCCACTCCCGCGCCCACGCGTTCGCTGCGCACAAACCGCGCGGCGCCCCAGAGCGCCACGCGCGCAATAGCGCCAAACAGCACCAGGCCGCCCGCGAATCCGCCCGCCACGATCCCGCCCAGCTTCCACTCACCCGCTGCGAGCACAAGCAGGCCGGCGAACAACAGCACGCCCACGCCGTAAGCGATCCACGCGACCCGGCCTGCATCGCCAAGCTCCCGGCGAATCACGTGGACCGGCGGCACGCGCGTCAGCGGCAGCAACGGCGGCACAGCGAAACCCAGCAACAACACCAGTCCGGTCGCTGTGCCCTGCAACGCGGGCCAGACGCTGGGCGGCGGCAACTCGACATCGACGAGCGCTCCCAGCCAGTCCAGCAGCACCAGATGCCCGCCGAAGCCGAGCACGACGCCCACCGCACTGCCCAGCAATCCGACCAGCAGGAACTCACCGATAAACAATGCCCGCAACGTTCCCTGGCTCACGCCGAGGCAGCGCATCGCGGCGCAGCCGTCCAGATGCCGGCGCGCGAAACGGTGCGAGGCCATGGCGATGGCAACCGCCGCGAGCAGCGCGGTGAGCAGCGAGACGAGCGTGAGGAAATGACTGGCGCGATCGATGGTCTGACGCACTTGCGGCTGGCCGTCCTGCAACGATTCGAGCGCGACGCCGCGCAGCTTGCCGTCATCCACCCTGGCGCGGGCGAACGTGGCGAACTGCTTGATCTGCGCATCCGGTCCCGCCACCAGCAGCCGATAAGTCACGCGGCTGCCGAACGTGACGAGGCCGGTGGACGCGAGTTCATCGGCACGCATCATCAGGCGCGGCGAAAAGCTGACAAACGAAAAACCGCGATCGAGTTCACGCGTGATGACCGCCGCGACCTTGAACGTGCGCGTACCCACGCGGACCGTGCCGCCGACAGGCACTTTCAGCGCATCGAGCAATGCGGGGTCGACCCAGACGGTGCCGGGTGCAGGAATAGTGGTGGCGGGCGCCCCTGGTTGATCGACGGCCGTTGCAGTGCGTACCGCGCCGCGCAGCGGATATCCGGGGGAAACCGCCTTCAACGCGGCGAGGCGGGCGACGGGCGGGTTTGATCCATTCGCCGAAACGCCCGCGCTGATCATGCTGGGGAAAATCGCCGTGGTCGCCGTATCGAGCTTGAGTTGCGACGCTTCTGCGGCGAACGCGGGATCGACCGGATGATCGGCGCGCACGACGAAATCCGCAGCAATCATCTGCCGCGCATCCCGCTCCAGCCCTTGGCGCATCCGATCGCCGAGAAAGCCGACGCTCGCGAGCGCGGCGGCCGCCAGCACGAGCGCAAGGATGAGCATGGTTAACTCGCCCGCGCGCCAGTCGCGGGCGGTCATCCGCAGCGACTGGCGCGCGATCTGCGCGAAACTCAGTCCTCGCCTCGAATTTCGCTTGGAGTCTTGCTTCGGATCTTGCTTCGAATCCTGCTTCAGCTCGCCGCCCAGGCTACTCGTACTCAATCGTGCTTGCTCCTGAAGCGGCCCACGCCGGGATTCACGCGTGCGCTGACGCTGGGCACCATGTGCTTGGCCATCCGCCCAAAGCCGCCACGCACGCCTCTCACGAGCCTTGGCAATGCCCAGCCCGCACACAGGAGGAACGCGATGATCAGCACGAGGCACAACAACGGCACGAACAACGCGAGCGTGATGCCGAGCAGCGCGCCGAAATCCTCGGTCGCCGATGCCACCCAGTTCGACACCGGTTCCGGCGATAAATTGATCAGTGCACGCGTGCCGGCTTTTGCCAGATGCGCGGCGCCCGCGAGCGTACCGCCGGCGAGCGCTGCCACGGTCAGCAGCGCCGGATCGGCGTGGCCAAACGCGCCGACGGCCAGCACCGCGCCGGCCGGAATGCGAATGAAGGTATGGATGGCGTCCCAGAGGGAATCGAAGGCGGGGATTTTATCTGCGAAAAACTCGACTACAGCGAGCGCTGCAGCCACGCCGATTACCCACGGAGAACCGAGCACCGCGAGGGTATCGGGTAGATGAACCAGTCCCATGCGCTCGAACAGCCCCGCGACGAACACCGTCAGGTACAGTCGAAGCCCGCTGGCCCATGAAAGACCCGCTGCCAGCGAAAGTGCTTCAAGCATGACCGTCTCCTTGCGCGCTGCTCGCCCCGCGCCCGAGCGCCGGGCAGATTCCGGCGCATCCGGCTACGAATGCCTGACCCGCCGCTCAAGCTGCCCGACAGGCTGGGGATAAATGGATTCGGCCCGGTAGGTTTGACCCGGCCCACCTTATTCTGGCGCTGTTCCGGATTCATGTGCCCAAACTGGGGCTACCGAACCCGGCAAATTTCTCAAGATTTTCAAGACAACTGAAAGTCATTATAGCCACGCACAGCGTGGTAATGCATCGCGTCATAAGTGAACGTGGGCGGCATCCAACGTTCCTGATTCAGCCCTTAATCCCTAAACAGCGGCGCGCTCAGTCCCGAACCCTGCCTTGCACTCTATAACGGTCATTTTTGCGACGCCTTTAACGATCACCTCAATAAGCACGCGCGATGTGTCCGCGACAAAAGGCCGCTGCAGTGCGTTGAATTGTCGGATTTAATGCCCCGACGACAATTTCAATCCGATCAAGCCAACCACGATCAGTACAGCGCTCGCGACTCGCGCAACCGTCAGCGCTTCGCCAAGCACGACAATCCCGAACACGAATGCCCCGACCGCGCCGATACCCGTCCACACCGCGTAAGCCGTACCCAGTGGCAACTGGCGCATTGCCATTGCCAGCAGTACGAAACTCCCGATGGCTGTGACCAACGTGAACACTGACGGCCAGAGCCGTGTGAAACCTTCGGAGGTTTTAAGACCCGCGGCCCACGCCACTTCAAGCAGGCCGGCGATCAACAATAGAAACCACGACATGGAAACTCCCGTCTAAAACGGGGCCGTCCCCGATGTGTTCAGAGGCGCGCAAGGTCGTCCATGCGGCATGTAATGAAAGCGTAATTATACTGAGACGACGAATGGTTCGCACGCCGGCTACCCGCGAATTCATCCACATTGGCGCCGGTTTCAGTCGGTGTTACGCCGCGTTTTACATCGGGATATAAGAAGGTCGAAAAGCTGAAATAACCCGCAGCAGCCTTGCGGCCAACACCTTTATGCGCTGCGTGAATCCGTTCGAGCAGTGAATGCATCATCGAATGACGACATGAAATAGGAATGTCCTTTCACCAAAACCTGCTTTAATCTAAACCAGTACGCAACGGTCGATGCGTGAAACACTGCCGCGACCAGGCACAACATAGCGCCCACAGCGCTGGATTCGCGCGTCTGGACGCGGACAGCGCACCGCAGAATCAACCCATTTGAAACTTCGCACCGGGAGTGTTCATGGCGTTAGATGCCGTTTTGCTTTCGCGTTTCCAGTTTGCCTGGGTGATTGCGTTTCACATCCTGTTGCCGGCCTTCACGGTCGGGTTATCGTGTTTTATCGCGACGCTGGAACTGCTCTGGTGGATCACCAAGCGGGATGTGTACAGACGGCTTTCCGCGTTCTGGCTGAAAATATTCGCGGTTTCATTCGGCATGGGCGTGGTGTCGGGCATCGTGATGCCGTTCCAGTTCGGCACCAACTGGAGCCGGTTCACCGATGCCACCGCCAGCGTGATCGGCCCGCTCATGGGTTACGAGGTGCTGACCGCGTTCTTTCTCGAAGCGGCGTTTCTCGGTGTCCTGCTGTTCGGCCGCAAGCTCGTACCGCAATGGGCGCACGTGCTGGCAGCGGTTTTCGTCGCGTCGGGGACGGTGATTTCGTCGTTCTGGATTCTCGCGGTGAACAGCTGGATGCAGACGCCTGCCGGCTACAAGATCCTTCCCGACGGCCGCTTCGAAGTCACGAGTTTCTTCGACGCCATCTTTACGCCCTCCTTCCCTTACCGACTCGGTCATACAGTCAGCGCCTTCCTGGTGACGGCCGCGTTCGTGATTCTCGGCGTCGGCGCGCTTTATTTGCGGCAGCGTCGCGCGCTCGAGGAAAGCCGCGTGATGACCAAGATGGCGCTGATCTTTCTGGTGATCATGGTGCCGGTGCAGATGGTTATCGGCGATGCGCACGGTCTTAACACACTCGAACATCAGCCGGTCAAGGTCGCCGCCATGGAAGGCCTGTGGAACACCAGTTCGCCCGTGCCCGCCGCCATCTTCGCAATTCCTGACCAGGCCAACGAGCGCAACGATTTCGAAATTTCCATACCGGTGCTCGGCAGCATCTACCTCACGCACAGCCTGAACGGCACGGTGCGCGGCCTGAAGGACTTCCCGCGCGAGGACAGGCCGAACGTGGCGGTCGTGTTCTTCGCGTTCCGGATCATGGTTGGTATCGCGTTGCTGATGTTCGCGCTCGTGCTCTCGGGCATCGTGCTGTTCGCGCGCGGCAAGCTCGAGTCGAGCACGCGCTGGCTGCGATGCGCCACGTATGGCATGCCGCTGGGGTTTATCGCCGTGCTGGCGGGGTGGACGACGACCGAAGCCGGTCGCCAGCCCTGGACCGTGTACGGA
The DNA here is from genome assembly GCF_047608185.1 of Caballeronia eucalypticola. NCBI lineage: Bacteria > Pseudomonadati > Pseudomonadota > Betaproteobacteria > Burkholderiales > Burkholderiaceae > Caballeronia > Caballeronia eucalypticola. Next base: position 61,076 of record NZ_JBLKRU010000020.1, on the reverse strand, counting down.
CTGATGCGCACGAAGGACTCGGTCACGCCGTCGCTGACAGCGGGCGATGTCGGGCTCTCGTGGCTGCTTTATGTGCTCGCGTATATCGTCATCTTCGGCTCGGGTTTTATCTTGCTGCGGCGGCTCGTGCGGATCGGCCCTGCCGATGAACACGTCGATACCGACAACGACCTCCTGCAACCGGAAACGCGCGCGGCGCGGCCGTTATCGGCGGCATCGGCTAGTGCATCGGGTGGCTCAGCGCGCAGCGCAAGCGCGGCCAAATCCGTCGGCCCGGACGACGTCGTTCCCCCTTCCAGGAGATCATGATGCTCGACCTCGTACCGATGTGGGCCGCCATCCTCGCACTCGCGGTATTCATGTACGTGCTGCTCGACGGCTTCGATCTCGGCGTGGGCATGGTCTTCCTGCTGCGTCGAGACCCCGTTGAACGCCAGTTGATGATCAACTCGGTCGCACCCGTCTGGGACTTCAACGAAACCTGGCTGATCCTGGGCGGCGGCGGTTTGCTCGCGGTCTTCCCGCTCGCGTTCGCGATCATAGTTCCGGCGGTTTATTTCCCCATCCTGCTGATGCTGCTCGGCTTGATCTTTCGCGGCGTGGCGTTTGAATTCCGCGAAGTGGTCGGCGCGCGCAAGTGGATCTGGGACAGCGCATTCGGGTACGGTTCGCTGGTCGCAACGTTCTCGCAGGGCGTTGTGCTCGGCATGTTCATGCAGGGTTTTCCCATTCACGGACGCGTGTTTGCCGGTACAAGCTGGGACTGGATCGCGCCGTTTCCGCTGCTGACAGGGGTCGGGCTGATCTTCGGTTATGCGCTGCAGGGCACGACCTGGCTCGTGCTTAAAACGGAAGGCGATCTGCAGGAATGGGCGCGTGGCACGGCCAAGAAAGTGGTGTTCGGCGTGGTCGCGTTCATCTTGCTGATCAGTATCTGGACGCCGCTGAAGGACGCGCGGATATCGGCGCGCTGGTTCAGTTTTCCGGACAGCTTCGTGTTCGCGCCGGTGCCGGTGCTGACGGCGCTGCTGATCTGGACATTGTGGACATCGCTTGAGAAACGCCGCGAAGTGGTCCCGTTCATGTGCTCGATTGGCTTGTTCTTTTTGGCCTTCACAGGACTGGTGATCAGCCTTTGGCCTTTTATCGCGCCTCCGTCGGTAACGCTGTGGGACGCGTCCACGACGCCGCTTTCGCAACAGTTCCTGCTGATCGGCACGATGTTCCTGCTACCCGTTATCGTGCTTTATGTGGTGTGGTCGTATTGGGTATTTCGCGGCAAGGTACGCGGCGACATGGGGTATCACATGTAGCTCGATCTGCGGGGAACGAGCCCGGATACTGCCGACAAACGTGGATGGTATCCCGGCTCACGCGAACGACAACCCGTCACAAAGTCTGAGCCGCGGCCTTCTCCAAAATCCGGCTCCACTTGTGCGCTTCGCGCCGGTCTTGCATGGGCAGGGTCCAGCGTGGCTGCGTTGAATCCTTCACATTCAGCGCCACTTGCCATGGGCTCGCAGCGCCAGACACACCCGGCTCCATCCGCGCTCCATGCAGGTCCGCAAAAATATACATGCCGACCTGGCCGCCCACGCGCACCTCGCACAAACGCTTGGCCGCCGCGAGCCGCACGCCGCCCCAATCCCGCTTGAGCTCGTGCGTCCAGTCGCCATCGTGGACATTCGGTGCGACTTCTTTCCATCGCAGCCAGAAATACACGGCGACGCCCACCACTACCAGCGCCGCGATTACCGCAGCAGCAATCGCAACACTCACGCCGAACGCCGCCGATAACGCATGGAACGACCAAAACGCGCCGTAGATCACGGCAACCAGGACAACGAGCGCAACAATAATCGGCATCGATCAGAACCTTGCAGGGCGAATCATGTTATTGGGTCTTATGCTTCTCGTTCCAGTCTTTCAGCGCCTGCAGCGTGTTCGCCACATGCTTGTCCGGCGACAGGCTCGTATATTCATAGATCACGGTGCCGTCCGGCGCGATCACGTATGACACGCGATTAGCCATGGAACTGACCAGCGGCATGGTTGCATCGTATTGCTTGATGATTTTTGCATCACCGTCGGCGGCGACCGGGAATTTACTCCGGCATTCGCTCACAGAAAACTTCTTCAACGTGTCGATATTGTCGTGCGACACACCAATGACCGTTGCACCCAGCGCCTTGTATTCATCGACGGCGTCGGCGAACTCATGCGCTTCGATCGTGCAGCCCTTCGTGAACGCAGCCGGATAAAAATACAAGACCACCGGCCCCTTCTTCAATTCGTTCGCGAGCGAGTAGTCGTACACGTTGCCGCCTAGCGACGCCTGCGCTGTGAACACCGGCGCGTGATCGCCGGGCTTGAGCGTGGCATAAGCCACCAGTGCGTACACCGCGAGCGCGGCGCCTAGCGACACCCCCAGCATTCTCCCAGCAAACTTTCGCTTCATGAGACTCCTCCATTTTCGTGACCCGCACACGACAGGACAAACTTCGGAACCGCTCCGCTCACGTAAGAAACGTAGCGAACGCAGCAAACCTGATACCACCAATCCCTACTCCACCCGATGCGCACCAAACCACGTGGCCGCCTCGACCTGCAGGTCGGCAAGCACGGCGGGGGTCAACACCTTGAAATCCACGCTTGAACCAATGCTTGAATCGAGCTCGGGCGCATCGCCTCTTTCCATCGCCTGAGAGAGTCGCAACAGCGCGCCGAGCGGACCTTGGCCATCGACGATCGCCGCACCCATTTCTTTCGATAACTTCAGCAAATCCATGATCTCGGCCGGTGGCAAATCGACCACTACATGCACGAGCGAAAAGATGCCGGTCATGAAGGCGGCATCGGCGAATTCCTCACTCGATGGCCACATAGTCCGCGCCGCCAGCTCCATGAAACGCGCGCGGGTCCCGACCAGTTGCACCAGCGGGTCCGAACGCCACGGCAAATGACGGCCATCGGCATAGAGGAGCAACTGGGTCCAACGCGAAATCTGCCGCGTGCCGGTCGCGGCAATGGCCTCGCGCAACGACGACACCGGCCGGCTCAGCTTGAACGCGCTCGAATTGGCCAGCCGCAGCAACTGCACGACCACGTTCGGATTGAGCTTCAACTCCGCTTCGAGTTCACCGATATCAGGCTCTCCCGACAACACTCCCAGAAGGCGCAGCAACGCCGTACGCGACGGATTCGAGCGGCGCGTGACCAGCACTTGCGGACGGGCGAAGAAGTAACCCTGGAAGAGGTCGAAGCCAAGCTTGCGTGCTTCCTCGAAATCCTGATACGTCTCGATCTTTTCTGCGATCAGCGTCTTGCCATGCTGCTTGAGCGTGGCCGCGAGTTCAGGCAGTGCGTCGCGCCGGGTAGCAAGGAAGTCGACCTTCACGTAATCCACGTAAGGCAACGCTTCGTGCAAGGGATCGGTGAGCGACACGACGTCATCGAGAGCGAACTGGAAGCCGGCCGCGCGTAACTGGGCGCAGCGTTTGAAAAGCCTGGCATCGAAGGTGACGGTTTCCAGAATCTCGAGCACGAAACGCTCGGGCGGCATGATGTGGACGATGTCATCGAACAGCAGGTCGCGGTTCATGTTCACATAACCGCGGTGATCGCCCAGCACCGCCGACAAACCGATCTCGCCCACCGTTCGCGCGACGACATGGGCAGTGGCCTGCACATCGTCGAAAATGCGCGCGCGATTGTCCGGGCTGTCGCGAAAAAGCAGCTCGTAGGCATGCAGCGCACCGTTGCAATCGATGATCGGCTGGCGGCCGAGATAAACGCTTTCCGGCTCGCGAAGAACGGGCGAGGCAGTCTTCGCCGCGGGAGTGCCCACGGCGTGGTGCGCGGCGCGCCGGGGCCGGTTCCGATCAACTGGCGGCATGAATGGACCGGCTGCGTTGGCGTGAGATCGCAGGCTCAATGCAAGGGGCGGCCGTCGCCCAAGCCTCGCACATCACAATGCGTGTGTTCAGGGCCAGCTCCGGCAATCGGCTTGGGGACGCGATCATGGCGTGCAGCAATGGAACGGTGTTGACTGAATGACGACCAGACAGCGGGTTAGCTCAGGCGATTAGCGTGAGAGGTTGGCTTAAGGATTCGGCTCGACTATCCGGCTTACACACTCAAAGAGCGACGAAAGCGCGTTATCAAGCCCGGACAGCAGCCAGACCATAGCTCAACATCACACTTGGCGGAACCACCGGCCAGTTCAGAATCCAAGCCATCCAGCCGCACTCTACCCCAAATCGTGATGCCGACAAATTGCGTGAAACCCGCTGGGGCGAAGGCTTGCGGGCGCTCCGCTATTCCTCTAAAGAATTTCGGGACATAACCGTTAACTTGCAAAGAACGCGTCCGAGTCGCGGTTACCGGATATTACGGTGGCGCCCGCCCGCATCACCGGACCATCGACAGCCGATGCCCGATGCAGCGCGCTGGCCGGACAACGTGCGCCGCGCCCCTATCGGCCCGGCGTGCAATCAGACAGGCTATAACCGAAACATGTCAGTAAAACGGATCACCGCCGAGCGCTTGAATGCATGGATCGCCCTCGCCGGCCAAACCAGCGTCGCCGTTCGCGCGACGGTCAGGACGTTGATCGCCACCGCGTTGCCGGGCTGCATGGCCAGGTTCGCCACAGCGGAAGCCATGCCTGCGCCCGTTCTGGCCACAGGTAGCCGTGACCCTCGGCCGCGGCCGCTCGCCGTCTCCGGATCGGCACCGCTCGGTGGACGAGGGACAAAAGCAGGACGGATCGTCTCTGTTCCGGCTTCGGCCGCGCCGCTTCATCTATTGCATGCGGCTGCGGTGAATGAAGCTGAGCCGCCCTTAAGCGTCGCCACGGAAGCCACCCTCGCTGCCGTCGATTTCGTCGCGCAAGTGGATGCGTCGCTGCGGTTTTGCTATGTATCGGCGGGGAGCATCGAGTTCCTGGGTTATCACCGGGACTATCTGAGCTTGCTCACGTTGCACGAGCTCGTGCCCTCGCACGAAACAGATGAACTCGATGCGCTCGTCGCGCGAGCACAACAAAGCGGCAAGCTGGAGACCGCGACGCTGCATCTGCTGAAGTCCCTGACCACGCCGATCCTCGTCGAACTGCGGATCCTCGCCACGCACGCGCCAGATCTGCCTGGTTTTGCGCTCGCCGCGTTTGAGGTATCGCATTGGCGTGACCGCGAAACCGCGCTGCAGCACACGCTGCATCACGATTCGCTGACTGGCCTCGAGAACCTGACAGCGCTGAAAAGCGCGATCGATGCCGCCCAGGCCGAAGCGGTTCACACGGGCACGCATGCCGCGCTGCTGCTGGTGGATATCGACAACTTCCAGCGCATCAACCGCGCGCTGGGCTACGACGCCGGCGACGACATGCTGCGCGAAACCGCGCGCCGCATCCAGCACGCAGCCCGCGCCGGCGAACATGTTGCGCGTGTCGGCAGCGATGAATTCGCCGTGCTGCTGTCGGCCGGCACCTCGGCCGAAGCGACCACGGCGGCCGAAGATGTCGCGCGGCGTGTATTGAGCGCGATTGCGCAGCCCTACCGGTATCGCGGACAACATACGCATTTATCGGCGAGCATTGGCGCCGCCATCTTCCCCGACGAAGTCGAGCAAGAGAGCGGCAGCCTGCTGCGCATGGCCGACCATGGACTGGCGCAGGCGAAGACATCGGGCGGCAATATCGTCGTGTTCCATGTTCCCGACGACGACCCCCGCAACGCCGCGCGCCTGAACCTGGAAGCCGATCTTTACGAAGGCGTGCGCAACGGCGAGTTTTCGCTGCACTTTCAGCCGATCACCGAAAGCCGCGGCGGCGGCGTGGTCGGCGCGGAAGCGCTGATCCGCTGGCAGCATCCGGTGCACGGCCTCGTGCCGCCGGCCGCTTTCATTCCGCTCGCAGAATCGATCGGCCTGATCAACTATCTGGGCAACTGGGTGCTCAAGGCCGCGTGCATGCAATTGGTGCAGTGGGACAGCGAAGGTTTCGTGCTGGACTATGTTTCAGTGAACGTCTCGCCGCAGCAATTTCGCGACAAGCGTTTTACGCAGAACGTGAAAGAGGCGCTGCAGCTGACGGGGCTCGATCCACGCAGGCTCGTGTTCGAAATCACGGAAAGCCTGCTGATGCACGATCCGGAAGAAGCGACCCGTTTGCTCGAGGCGCTGGCGGCGCTTGGCATTGCGTTCGCCGTCGATGACTTCGGCACCGGTTATTCGAGCTTGTCCTATCTGCAGCGCTTCCCGCTTTCGAAGTTGAAGATTGATCGCAGCTTTATCGAAAACCTGCTGACCTCGCGCAACAACCGGGCAATCGTGGCCGCCGTCGTGGGCCTGGCAAAATCGCTTGGGCTCGAACTCGTGGCGGAAGGCGTAGAGACCGAAGCGCAGCGCGAACTGCTGATCGAGATGGGCTGCGACCAGATCCAGGGATGGCTGATCAGCAAAGCCCTGCCCGCGAGCGACCTGATGCGTTGCTTTCAGGATAAAACGCTCTTTCTCCAGGCGCCTTTATAAGATACCGTCACGTTTTTGTCTTGATCGGGACAAGAAACCAGAGCTATTGCAGCGTTTCATTAATGATCTGCTGTAAAGCTTCTGCGTGTGCGCGCCGTTATAAGGTTATGCAGGGTTAAATGCAGGATTTGAGCGGGCTTTTTTCCGCGCGTTACACTTCGACCCAGGTCGACGATTCAAGCCGTTCCGGGCACCCGGTCGGGAACGTGTAAGGCATTCACACCAATCGCATGGCAAGCAATTCCAAAGCCGAATTACTGGACAAGCTGTGGGGCCGCATGAGCGAGCGCGGGGATTTTCCGATGCTCTCGCAGGCGCTGCGCACCACCGTGTCCGCAATGAGCGACGACGACCTGGACTTTACAGCCCTGGTCCAGGTCGTTCTGTCCGACTTCGGCCTCACGCAGAAGGTGCTGCGCCTCGCTAATTCCGCGATGTACATTTCATTCGGCGGCAATATCACGACCGTGACGCGCGCGTTGATGGTGCTCGGCATGGACGCGGTCGGCCATCTGGTGGTCGGTCTGAAACTGGTCGATCACTTTCATCAAAGCGCGCCGCGACGCATCGACGCCAAGCTCGAACTCAACCGCACGCTGCTGTCCGGCACCGTCGCGCGCCAAGTGACCGAGCACAGCGAATTCCGGGCGTCGGAAGAAGCCGTGGTTTGCACGCTGATGCGGCAGATCGGCAAGCTGCTGGTGGCGTTCTATCTCGAGACCGAGTGGGACCAGTTGCGCCGCAAGGCTGCGGCCGAGCAGATCAGCGACAGCGTCGCGTGCAGCACGTTGCTCGGCGTCACCTTCGAGGAAATCGGCATGGAAGCCGCGGACCGCTGGCGCCTGCCGGAGACCATCCGCACCGGCATGCTGACGCGCGACCCACTCGCCCCTATCGATGAAAAAACGCCGCGTCACGTGCGCTGGCTGCAGGCCGTCACCAACTATTCGACCGAAGTCGCCGATGCGCTCACCGCGCAGCATGTCGACGAAACCCATCGCGAGTCGTCGCTCGTGGATATCGCGAACCGCTACAGCCGCGTGCTGCTGACCGATGCCGCCACGCTCGCCGCGATGAGTCTCGCGCTCGCGAACGAAGACTCGAACGATGGCGTCATGCGCGAGATCGTGGAACTGCGCGCGGACGCCGATGCCATCGCGCGCGCGGGTGTATCGGCGGAAGCGCGGATTGCTGCGGGGCTTGAGGACTTGCGCTCGCTGCCCTCGAAGAACGCGCTGAGCGCAGTGCTTGCGCTGGCATCGGAAGCGGTGCTGGCCGGACTCGCATTTTCGCGCACGGTGGTATTCGTGCGCCAGTCAAACAATGAGTTCCACGCGCGTCTCGGGCTCGGGACGGGCGTGGAGGCGCTGCTGCCGTCGCTGACGTTTCCCGCGGCGTTCGAGCCTGATGTGTTCCATCTGGCGATCTCGAACCCGGTGGGGATTTTTATCGAAAATGCGCGCGATCCGCGGATTGAAGCGCGCTTGCCGCGCTGGTTCAAACCTTCATTCGGCGATGCCCACGCGTTCGTGCTGCTGCCCGTGAAGGCTAACGGCTCGACGGTGGCCATGCTTTACGGCGACTGGACGCAAGCGCAGCACGTACGGAAGATCACGCAACCGGAAATGGCCGCGCTCAATGAACTCATGCGCGAACTGAGCCGGTTTTTTTCTAACGCGGACTGGAAGGAAGTGGAGTTGCTTTAGCTTGTTTTGTGCGGTTTTTTGCACGTCGGCGAGCAACTCACACTCTAACTCCTCACTCGCGCCAAAGTATCGCCACCGCCTGATCGCCGTACTCCACGATGTATCCGCCATACTCGCGCTGCCATTCACGCGCGGCGTCGGCACCGGCAAACCACACCTTCTCGTAGTCACCAAAAGCGCCTGCATCGAAGCGGTATCGATCGATGACGGCAGGCTCTCGCGTATCGAGTTCCGGCTTGCAAGCGTCCCAGCCGAAATGACCCAGCTCGACCGCCAGCATGTTCAATATGTGCTTGAGCTGAACCTCGGTGCGCGTTTTGTGAAGCCCGGCGAGCGTCTCCGCGCGGGTTACGCCGGCGGCTAGCAGACGGCGTGCGATGGGCATCGCCGTGCTTGTATCGTCCGCACGAGCGCGATGAAGCAGCCGGCGCGCATGGCGTCGGAGAAATTCGGTATTGGTGAGTCCGGAATTGATAGTGCGGGGACAGGATGTTGACCACATGACGTTTCTCCTTGTTGCGCCGTTCTCGCTGCGGCTAAAGGTTCAACGTTGCGGTTTATCCATATGAAGCGATAACGCGTGACAGGTGTTTTCACTTTCGCGAGACCGGGCGCCCTGCCGCGCCCGTCGCGAATTCTAGAACAAAGGCTTGCAGTTCAGCAAGCCCAGGTTCAGTCATCAGCATCGACACCACATTGCATTACGTGAGATCACGCGAGCTGAAACTTACCGACCAGTTGTTTCAACGCGTGCGCCTGATCATCCAGCGACTGCGCAGCCGCGGCCGCCTGCTCGACCAGCGCCGCGTTCTGTTGCGTGCCCGCGTCCATTTGCGTGACGGCGAGATTGATTTCCTCGATACCGCTGCTCTGTTCCGCCGACGCCGCCGAAATCTCGCCCATGATGTCCGTCACGCGCTTGACTGCCTTCACGACCTCTTCCATGGTCGAGCCGGCTTCGTGAGCGAAGGTCGAGCCATCGGAAACCCGCGCAACCGATGCGTGGATCAAGCCCTTGATTTCCTTCGCCGCCGCCGACGAGCGTTGCGCAAGATTGCGCACTTCGCCCGCGACGACCGCGAACCCGCGCCCTTCTTCGCCCGCCCGCGCCGCTTCCACGGCGGCATTGAGCGCAAGGATATTCGTCTGGAACGCGATCCCTTCGATCACCCCGATAATGTCGCCAATACTCTTCGCGCTCGCATTGATTTGTTCCATGGTCGCGACCACGCGTCCGACCACGACGCCGCCCTTCTCCGCAATCTCCGACGCGTTGTATGCCAGCGAACTCGCTTGCTTCGCGTTCTCGGCGTTCTGGCGGACGGTGGATGTCAGCTCTTCCATGCTCGACGCCGTCTTTTCCAGCGCGACGGCCTGCTGCTCCGTGCGCTGCGACAGGTCCACGTTGCCCTGCGAGATTTCGCTGGACGCCGACGCGATCGCTTCCGCGCTGGCCGCAATTTCTCCGACCGTCGCCGATAAATCCTTCTGCATGCCCGAAAGCGCGTGGAGCATGCTGGTGTTGTCGCGCTTCGCAATCGCGATGCGGTTGGACAAGTCGCCCGCTGCGATCCGGCTCGCAATTTCCATCGCATAGACGGGTTCGCCACCAAGCTGTTTCGCGATCCGCCGCACGACCCATTCGCCGACCGCGAACGCCAGCACGATCAGCACGAGCGTCAACACGGCCACCATCACAAACGATGCGTGATAAATGGCGGCGGCCGAATCAATCGTCGCCTTGGCTGTCGCGCCTCGCTGTTCGATGAGCGCATTCACGAGCTTTTCCAGCTTGCCTGTTGCCACCAGCAGCGAGACATCCATGATCCCGACCTGCCAGTTCATCTGCGACAAATCGAGCGGTTGTTCCTTCACGAGTTTGACGAAAGTGCGCAGGTCGGTGCTCCACGCGCCGACCGCCGTCGCCAGGCGCTTCTGGTCGCCGGTCGGGTCCGCGTAGTTTTGCAGGTTGTGCTGTCCGCGGCCGATATCGGCGAGCGCATGTTCGATATCCGCGCCGAGTTCGTCGCGCTCTTTCGCGGTGGTCGCGGTGAGCAGCATCTTTTGCGAGCGGCTCGCACGCAGCACGGCGCCGCGCAGCTCTTCAACATCGCGGCTGGCGACATACCCCTCGCGATAAATGGATTCCGTGGAGCCGTTGAGCCGGCTGATCTGCGTCAGCGCAATCACGCCGATAACCAGCGTGCCGACCAGCAACAACGCGAACGCGAGGCGCAGTGATGCCTTGACCGATAACGAACGGCCGCTCGTGGCGGCGATCTTGGCCATTGTCCGGGCGGCGGCCTTGGCGCCGACATCGGGAATAAATCCAGCGCCGGGATTGCCCCGCAGCGAAAACGGTTTCATCTATTGAATTCCCAGTTTGATTGGCATCGCGCGGGCTGCTTCTTGGGCGGGCCGCACGGCTACATCAATGGTCTACGGCGGGAAATCGCGCTTCTTTAGATGTGTTTTCCCCACATGTTGGAAACCAGCGTTGACGTCACCAAAAGCGGGCGTACATGCGCCAGGTGTGGGCAGCCGCATGTCCGTTTCGCGACAAAATTTGGCCGGACAATGCGTAGAGGACACATTAAACTTATCTGCACACCGCGCATCCGTGGCACTTTGACGCACTCAGAGAGACAACTTCAAGCCATCATCATGCAGACAAGTATCGATAAAAACGCGCTCGGCGCCGCACCCGCCTTGAGCCCTGCCGTTTCGCGCACCGCCTTCTCCGTGCTCGGCGCGATCAGTTTTGCGCATTTGCTCAACGACATGATCCAGTCGCTGATCCTCGCCATTTACCCGATGTTCAAAAGCGAGTTTTCGCTGTCGTTCGGGCAAATCGGCTTGATTACGCTGACTTACCAGATCACGGCGTCGTTGCTTCAGCCGCTGGTCGGCTTATATACCGATAAACATCCGAAGCCGTATTCCCTGCCGGTCGGCATGGGTTTTACACTGTGCGGCTTGTTGCTGATGTCGATGGCCGGAAGCTTTCCGGTATTGCTGGTCGCCGCGGCGCTGGTCGGTTGCGGATCGTCGATATTCCATCCCGAGTCTTCGCGCGTGGCGCGCATGGCGTCGGGCGGACGCCACGGGCTTGCGCAGTCGGTATTTCAAGTCGGCGGCAATGCGGGCAGTTCCCTTGGGCCGTTGCTGGCCGCTCTGGTCGTGATGCCACATGGACAACGCAGCATTGCGTGGTTCTCGGCGGCGGCGCTGCTCGCTATTGTCGTGTTGGCTAACATCGGCCGCTGGTACCAGCGTCACCCGGCGGTAAAGAAGGCGCGTGCTTCAGCGACGGTCTCGGCATTGCCGCGCAATAAAGTCCTGATGGCAATGACGGTCCTGATGCTGCTCGTATTCTCGAAGTACTTTTATCTGGCGAGTATCAGCAGCTACTTCACGTTTTATCTGATCAGCAAGTTTCATTTGCCGGTGGAAACCGCGCAGGTTCATTTGTTCTGGTTCCTGGCGGCAGTGGCGGTGGGCACGATCGTGGGCGGTCCCGTGGGCGACAAGATCGGGCGCAAGGTTGTGATCTGGGTATCCATTCTGGGCGTTGCGCCATTCACGCTGATGCTGCCGTTTGCAAACCTCTTCTGGACCGGCGTGTTGTCCGTGGTGATCGGGCTGATCCTGGCATCGGCTTTCTCGGCCATCCTGGTCTATGCCACTGAACTGGTGCCGGGCAAGGTCGGCATGGTGGCGGGGTTGTTCTTTGGTTTTGCGTTCGGCATGGGCGGCATCGGTGCCGCAGTCCTTGGCCATCTGGCTGACGCGACGAGCATCGACTATGTCTATAAGGTTTGTTCGTTCCTGCCGCTGATCGGAGTCCTGACGATCCTGCTGCCGAATACCCGGGATGCGAAGGAAAAAACGGTAACGGCCAAAACGTGATGATCACGGTCATGTGAGCAGGACACACAGTCGACCGACGAACGCGCAACTCTAAAACGAGTTTTCATTTCGACGTTCCAGGCGCCCCACAAGGTTGTCACTTGACAACCTTGTGGGGCGCCTCTACTATGGGGCTAACGATGACTCGATCACAGCATCAGAAGAAGGAAATTGAAGAAGCACTGCGGCATGCAGAAACGCACGGCTGGCGCGTCGAACAGGGAGGAAGCCATGCGTGGGGCCGGATTTATTGCCCCTACAGCGCGGCCGAGCGCCGCTGCGGCGAATTCTGCATTACCAGTGTGTGGAGCACGCCGAAAAATGCGGTGAATCATGCGCGAGCCATCAAGCGCGTGGCCGACAACTGCACGTTTCAGTCAAAAAAGGTTTCCGGTCAAACAGCGGTCTCAATCAAGGTAACACCATGGAATACACGTTCACATTGAAGTACCGGTTGTCGGAAAGCAACTGCGATCATGAAGCTTTGATCGGACGCCTCGGCGCCGCAGGATGCGACGACGCATTGATCGGTGTTGGTCAGCCAGGTCGCATTGCGCTGGCATTTACGCGGGAAGCGGACAGCGCGCAAGCGGCATTAATGAGCGCCTTGAAGGACGTCAAGTCGGCCGTTCCGTCAGCATCGCTGGTGGAAGCATCGCCGGACTTTGTCGGCCTGACCGACGTCGCCGACGCCATCGGCGTCACGCGTCAGAACATGCGCAAGTTAATGCTCACGAACTCGGACACTTTTCCGTCGCCCGTGCACGAGGGCAGCACCGCCATCTGGCATCTGGCGGAAGTCATGGACTGGCTTAAAGCGAAAGGCACGTACCAGCTTGAGCAAGCGGTTCATGAAGTCGCGAAGACCACCATGCAGGTCAATCTCACCAGAGAGGCGCAGCGGATCACGCACCGGGCGGAGCGTGAGTTGCGGGCTTTGGTGAAATAGAAATCAGCCGTCAAAGCGACAAAGCCTCCTTCACCTGAACAAGCGCCCCGGCATCCTCGATCATCGGCAGATCGCCGGGGTCGCGCCCTTCGGCCAACGCAGCAATCGCCCGCCGCAACAACTTGCCCGACCGCGTCTTGGGCAGCATCGCCAGGAAATGAACGCGGGCAGGCCGGGCGATTGCACCCAGATGCGCATCCACGCTGCGGCAAAGTTCGGCCTCAAGCTTTTCACGCGCACCTTCTGCTTCCAACGCCTGGGCATCGCGCACCACCACGAAGGCCAGTGCGACTTGCCCTTTTACTGAATCGGCGACGCCCACCACCGCCACTTCAGCCACGGCCCGGTGACTGCTCAACGCCTCTTCTATCTCACGCGTGCCCAGCCGATGTCCCGCCACGTTGATCACGTCGTCGGTGCGTCCGAGGATGGAGACATAGCCATCTTCGTCAGTCACGCCCCAGTCGAAGGTCGAATACAGTTGCTGCCCCGGCACGCTTTCCCAATACGTCTTGATGAAACGCGAATCGTCGCCCCATACCGTCTGCATGCAGCCCGGCGGCAGCGGATAACCAAGTGTGATCACGCCCTTCTCACCCGGCGCGCAGATCTCGCCAGTGGCTTCGTTGCGTACGGTCAAGTCAAAGCCCATCGACGGTACGCCCGGCGATCCTAGCTTCGGCGGCAATGCTTCAATACCGCGAGGAATCGCGATCATCGGCCAACCGGTTTCGGTCTGCCAGTAGTTATCCACGACGGGTTTTTTCAATGCTCCTTGAATCCATTGCGCCGTGGGTTCATCCAGCGGTTCGCCCGCCAGGAACAACGTGCGCAGACTCGACAGATCCGCCTGCTCCATCAGCTTCGGGTCCTGCTTCTTGAGCACGCGCAACGCGGTCGGCGCGGTGAACATCAGGTTGATCTTGTGCTGCGCGATGATCCGCCACCAGATGCCGCCGTCGGGGCGAATCGGCGTGCCTTCGTACATGACCGTTGTCAGTCCGGCAATCAACGGTGCGTAAATGATGTAGCTGTGCCCGACCACCCAGCCCACGTCCGACGCGGTCCACATGGTGTCGCCCGGCTTGCCCTGGAAGATATGTTCCATTGATGCCGCCAGCGCCACCGCGTATCCGCCCACGTCGCGTTGCACGCCCTTCGGCTTGCCAGTCGTCCCCGACGTATAGAGCACATACGACGGTTCATTCGATTCGAGCCAGACGCAAGGGACGTGAGCGTCGAAGAACTGTTCGCGCAACGGCTCGTATGAAACCAGATACGGCGCCTGCAACCGTTCCGGCGCGAGCTGGCGGTCGATCAACAATACCTTCGGCACTTTGTGCGTGGCGCGCGCCAGCGCTTCGTCCACAAGCGGCGTGTAATCGATCACCTTGCCCGCCCGCGCACCGGCGTCGGCGGTAACGATCAGCACGGGCGTGGCGTCGTCAATGCGCGCCGCCAGACTCGGCGCGGCGAAGCCGCCGAACACGACCGAATGGATCGCGCCGAGCCGCGCGCATGCGAGCATCGCGAACAGGGCTTCGGGGATCATCGGCAAATAGATCAGCACGCGCTCGCCCTGGCTCACGCCGAGCGAGCGCATGACAGCGGCCATGCGGTTCACTTCAGCGTGCAGTTCGGCATAGGTGTAGCGGCGCTCGATGCCCGTTTCCGTCGATACATACACCAGCGCATTTTGCTGAGCGCGCGCGGCGAGATGCCGGTCGACGGCGTTGTAGCAGAGATTGGTCTTGCCGCCGACGAACCAGCGCGCGAATGGCGGATTGCTGCGTTCAAGCACTTGCTTGAACGGCGTTTCCCAATGAATACGCCCCGCCTGCTCGCCCCAGAATGATTCCGGATCTTCAATCGAACGGCGATGAGCTTCACGATAAGTCGGCATTCGAACCCCTGTCTGGTAGCGGAACGCCACGCCTGAATCAGGTTCAGGCGCGGACGAATTGCTCCTGAGCATAGTTCAGCCCGTGGGGCGCTGCTAGAGAGGGACGGCCCTGAGTCGACGGCAGGCCGGGACAGGTCGCGACGCCTCGTTAAGGCATCTGCAAACGCGGCTTGTCGGTTGGCACGGATTTCTGCAGATCGGTTGCCGAATGGTTAAGCAGCACCGGCGTGAGTTCGCCGGCCACTCGCATGCTGGACACCACGACCATTCGCACGCCGCTGCCCTCGGTCGCGGCGCGAACGGCTTCCCGCGTCGACGCCCGCGCTTCGATCCTCGGCTCGATCACAATGAATCCGCGGCAAAAAAGGGCGAGCGTTTCGCGGTGGGAACGTAGCCATGCGCTGCGCAGCCGCGTGTCGTCGGCGGTTTCATCGGCGTCATGGTCGGACACGATCACAAACGGCGTCTTCAACGATAACAACCGCTGCATCTCAGCGCCCCAGCCGAACGCATAGCCCGGCTGCACCGCGCGCCGGCGCAAGCGCACGAGCGGAAAGCGGCTGGCATCGTGCATGCGCGGATCGGGTAGATCTGACGCGACGGACGCGCCAATAACGACGGACTTGGCCAACAGAGATGGGGTAGCAATCACAGCGGTCTCGTGCTCCAGAAATTCATGGCTAATGCAAGGTTTGCGGCTATCGGACGACGTGAAAGCCGGAGTGGCCGGGACAGTCGGGGCTCGGCGATATCGCTGATGGGCTGCGCCGCTCCGGCGAGCCATGCGCGGCGCGTGGTCTCGATCACCCGTGCGGCGTTCGCGGACATTGCGCGCTGTGCCCGGCTGGAGCCGGGCGTCGTTTCGGTCATGTGGACCTCCTGTCGTCGCGAACATTGTAATTGCGAATCATTCTCACTTACAAGCGTGAATTTTGGGAGCAAACCGGGGGAGATAGAAGAGATGCGGACGATGAAGACGAGGGTGTGGAGAAACGGCACGGGGCGCTCGCCCTGCTGCGCGACGCGACGCATATAAAAGGCCGCTACAAGTTTCGCTGTTACTTTCAGTGCAGAACGGAGGCAGAACGCGCCGCTGGGCTTAAAGAATTGCCGGGCGCTAAAGGGGACGGTTTTCAGTAAGGAAAGACGCGCGTCGCCTATGCAAGCCCACGCGGCCGGAGACAGTCGCCGAATGCCCGACGAATAGCCGTGCGCTGACGAAAGCGATGCTCAGGAAGGACTACGTACGTCGCCCGTGGAACCCCACGCGGACAAAAACCGTCGCAAGATCCCCGACGAATACGCGCCGCCCAGCGCATGCAGGAACTCGAGGAAAGATTCGGGCGCGTCCGCGTCGGCGGTGTCCGAGACCGTGCGCACGACCGAACATGCAACACTGTGTTCGAAACACACTTGCGCGAGCGCCGCGCCTTCCATCTCGACCGCGAGCGCGTCGGGCAACGCCGCACGCAGCGCGTTCACCTCGTCGTGACTCGATACAAACCGGTCGCCGCTCACGATCAGCCCGCGATGCAATCGTGGCGGATGCACGCTAAACCGGCTCTCCAATGCGGCATGCTCATCGGCGAGAAATGCCTTGCATGCATCTGCCAAGGCGGCATTCAGCGTGGCATCGCCGGGAAAACAAGACATGCCCAGCAACGGCACTTCAAAACGCGGAAATAACGGCGAGGCGTCGAGATCGTGCTGCATCAGCGTGTCGCCAATCACGATATCGCCTACTTGCACGTCCGCGCGAACGCCACCGGCCACGCCCGTGAACACAATGGCGTCAACGCCGAACAGATGGATCAATGCGCTAGCCGTTGCGGCCGCGGCCACTTTTCCGACACGCGCCAGCGTCACCACGCACGGCACGCCATGCGCGATGCCGACGTGATATTCGCGCCGGCCGATGGTCTCAGTGCGCACCTCACCGGCCGCGCGCATCGATTCGATCAGATCGCCCAGTTCCTGCGGCAACGCGGCCATGATGCCAAGACGCTTCACGTCCACGCTCATTCCACGGCCTGCAACTTCGCCACCGCCAGCGCGAGCCACTTCTCCCCGTGGCGTTTGAAGCGGACTTGCGCGCGGGCATCGGCGCCCGTGCCTTCGAGTCCGATCACCGTGCCTTCGCCAAACTTGTTATGAAACACGGGCTGACCGACCTTGAAACCGGTGTCGGCGGCGCGTTGATTGTTCGCGAACGCGGGCAACGGCTTGCCAGCATCGGGATCGGCGTACGCAGCGCGTTCCTTGTCGGGCTTGGCGAACCAGTCGCGGCCCCAGCCGGCGTTATCCGACCGGCCGCCCCAGCGTGCGCCCGCCTCCACCTTCGGCGTGAGCCACTTGAGCGAGCCTTCCGGGAGTTCATCGAAGAAACGGGAACGGATGTTGTAACGCGTCTGGCCGTGCAACATCCGGCTCTGTGCAAACGACAGATACAACCGCTCCTTCGCCCGCGTGATTGCCACGTACGCCAGTCGCCGCTCTTCTTCGAGCCCGTCGCTTTCCTGAGCGCTGTTCTCGTGCGGGAACAGGCCTTCCTCCAGGCCCGTGATGAACACCGCCGTGAATTCCAGACCCTTGGCCGCGTGCACCGTCATCAGTTGCACGGCGTCCTGGCCGGCTTGCGCCTGGTTGTCGCCGGCCTCGAGCGATGCGTGCGACAGGAACCCGGCCAGCGGCGTCATGGTGTCGGGATTTTGCGCGGGATCGGCGGGGCTCTCCGGGTCGAGCACATCGACGGCCGGATCGCCGGTCGCCAAGCCAATCTCCGGCGCGTTCGTCGCGCCCGGACGAAGCGGAATGGAACGCGCGGGGGTATCGAGCCCATAGCCCTCCTCCTGCACGAACGCCGCCGCGGCATTCACCACTTCCTGCAAGTTCTCCAGCCGATCCTGACCTTCACGCTCGTTCTCGTAATGCGTGGCAAGACCGCTCGCGCGAACCACGTATTCGACGGTTTCCGGCAGGCTCATCTGCTGCGTTTCAGCGCGCATCTTGGCGATCAGTTGCGCAAACGCGCCGATGCTCGACCCCGCCTTGCCCATCACGTAGGGAACGGCGGCGGCCATCGAACAGTTGTAGAGGCGCGCGGCGTCGGCCAGTTGTTCGATCGACCTTGCACCGATTCCGCGCGTCGGAAAATTCACGACGCGGGCGAACGCGGTATCGTCGTTCGGGTTGTCGATCAGGCGCAGATACGCGAGCGCGTGCTTCACTTCCTGGCGCTCGAAGAACCGCAAGCCGCCATACACGCGATACGCAATGCCCGCATTCACCAGCGTGTGTTCGATGGTCCGCGACTGCGCGTTGCTTCTATACAGAATGGCGATCTCGCCGCGCGTCGCGCCGGCATGGATCATCGCCTTGATCTCCTCGACGATCCACGCCGCCTCTTGCGTATCGGTCGCGGCCTCGTACACGCGTACCGGTTCGCCATGACCGGCGTCGGTACGAAGATTCTTGCCGAGCCGCCGTGAGTTCTTCGCGATCAGGAAGTTGGCGGTATCGAGAATATGACCGTGCGAGCGATAGTTCTGCTCGAGCTTGATCATGTTGCGCACGTGGTACTCGCGCTCGAAGTCGTGCATGTTGCCGACATTCGCGCCGCGAAACGCGTAGATGGACTGATCGTCGTCGCCGACCGCGAAGATCGCGTTGTGCTCGCCCGCCAGCATTTTCAGCCACGCGTACTGCAGTTTGTTCGTGTCCTGGAACTCATCGACCAGGATGTTGCGAAACCGCGCCTGATAGTGCGCGCGCAACGGCGGATTGTGCGCGAGCAATTCGTAGCAGCGCAGCAGCAGCTCAGGGAAATCGACCACGCCTTCGCGCTGGCATTGCTGCTCGTAGGCTGCGTACAACTCGACGAACTTCATGTTGAAGGAATCGGTCGCGTCGACGTCTTTCGGGCGCAGCCCTTGTTCCTTGGCGTTGTTGATGAAGTACTGGAGATTCTTGGCCGGATATTTTTCATCGTCGATATTCAAGCCCTTCATCAGCCGTTTGATGGCGGACAACTGGTCGGCGGTATCGAGGATCTGGAAGGTCTGCGGCAGCCCGGCGTCGCGAAAATGCGCGCGCAGCATGCGGTTGCACAGGCCGTGAAAGGTGCCGATCCACATGCCGCGCGTGTCGATCGGCATGATCGCGGTCAGGCGCGCCATCATTTCCTTGGCGGCCTTGTTCGTGAAGGTGACGGCGAGAATGGTCGGGGGCGACGCGAATCCTTGCTGGATCAGCCAGGCGATACGCGTGATGAGCACGCGCGTCTTGCCGCTGCCCGCGCCCGCGAGAATAAGCGCCGGCTCGTTCGGCAGCGTGACGGCGGCAAGTTGTTCGGGGTTCAGATTGGCGAGCAGATCGGGCATGGGGGAGTTTTCCGGTGGGACAGGTATTATAAAACGGCGGGGAAGCGGTCGTTGGCACTTGGGTTGGGGACAGGGTCGCTCGCCTCAACTTCCCGCCGAACCTCCCCTCGAACAAATCCCGTGTGCGATTGAAGCGCCTTCGCGCCGGCCCCACCCTCCAACACCTTATAATTCCCCGACCCCCGCTTCTTTCTTACGCATTTTTCGGCAGATTCCACCCCATGAGTGACAACACGACTGACAACACGCTTGCGAAGAGTTTCGAGCCCCAGAACATTGAGTCCCATTGGGGCCCGGAATGGGAAAAGCGCGGCTACGCTGCGCCGACCCTGATCGAAGGCAAAAAAGATTTCTCGATCCAGCTCCCGCCGCCGAACGTCACCGGCACGCTGCACATGGGTCACGCGTTCAACCAGACCATCATGGATAGCCTCACGCGCTATCACCGCATGCTCGGCGAAAACACGCTGTGGCTGCCTGGAACGGACCACGCCGGAATCGCTACGCAAATCGTGGTGGAGCGCCAGCTCGATGCACAAGGCGTATCGCGTCATGATCTCGGCCGCGAGGAATTCCTGAAACGCGTCTGGGAATGGAAGCAGCAATCCGGTTCGACCATTACAGGCCAGGTGCGCCGCCTGGGAGCGTCCATCGACTGGTCGCGGGAATATTTCACGATGGACGACAAGATGTCGCCCGTTGTTATCGACGTATTCGTCACGCTGTTCAAGCAAGGCCTGATCTATCGCGGCAAGCGGCTGGTGAACTGGGACCCGGTGCTGGGCACCGCCGTCTCGGACCTGGAAGTGGTCAGCGAAGAAGAAGCGGGCAGCCTGTGGCACATCCAGTATCCGCTGCCCGACGGCTCCGGCCACGTGACGGTTGCCACCACGCGCCCGGAAACCATGCTCGGCGACACCGCCGTGATGGTCCACCCGGACGACGAGCGTTACGCGCATTTGATCGGCAAGACGGTCGTGCTGCCGTTGTCGAACCGGGAAATCCCGGTGATCGCCGACGATTACGTGGATCGCGAGTTCGGCACCGGCGTGGTCAAGGTCACGCCCGCGCATGACTTCAACGACTATCAGGTCGGCCTGCGCCACAAGTTGCCGATGATCGAGATCCTCACGCTCGACGCCAAGATCAATGGCAACGCGCCGGAAAAGTATCGCGGCATGGATCGTTTCGTCGCCCGCAAGGAAGTCGTAGCCGATCTGGAAGCGCTCGGCCTGCTCGAATCCGTCAAGCCGCACGCGCTGATGGTGCCGCGCGGCGACCGCACCGCCACGGTGATCGAACCCATGCTCACCGACCAATGGTTCGTCGCCATGAGCAAGCCGGCGCCGGAAGGCACGTTCCATCCGGGTAAATCGATTGCCGAAACGGCGCTCGACGTGGTCCGCAACGGTGAAATCAAGTTCGTCCCGGAAAACTGGTCGACGACCTATTACCAGTGGCTCGAAAACATCCAGGACTGGTGTATCTCGCGGCAACTTTGGTGGGGCCATCAAATCCCCGCTTGGTACGGCGATAACGGCGAAATTTTCGTCGCGAAAACCGAAGAAGAAGCCCGCGCGGAAGCTGCGGAAAAAGGCTATACCGGCGCGCTCAAACGCGATGACGACGTGCTCGACACGTGGTTTTCATCGGCGCTCGTGCCGTTTTCATCCCTCGGATGGCCGAACGAAACGCCGGAACTCAAGCACTTCCTGCCTTCGTCGGTGCTCGTGACGGGTTTCGACATCATCTTCTTCTGGGTTGCCCGGATGGTGATGATGACCACGCATTTCACCAACAAGGTCCCTTTCGACACGGTCTACGTCCACGGTCTCGTGCGTGACGCGGAAGGCAAGAAGATGTCAAAGAGCAAGGGCAATACGCTCGATCCCATCGATATCGTCGACGGAATCGACCTGGAAACGCTCGTTTCGAAGCGGATTACCGGCCTGATGGACCCGAAGCAAGCCGTAAAGATCGAGAAAAAGACCCGCAAGGAGTTTCCAGACGGAATTCCGCCGTTCGGCACCGACGCGCTGCGTTTCACGATGGCGTCCATGGCAACGCTCGGTCGCAATGTCAATTTTGATCTGGCAAGGTGCGAGGGATATCGTAATTTTTGCAATAAGCTGTGGAATGCTACCCGCTTCGTCCTGATGAACACCGAGGGCCACGATTGTGGTTTCGGTAAGCCGGAGGAATGCGAAGCAGGCGATTGCGGACCGGGCGGATACCTCCATTTCTCCCAGGCGGACTTCTGGATCGTGTCGCTGTTGCAGCGCGTGGAAGCCGAAGTGGAGAAGGGTTTCGCCGATTACCGTTTCGACAACGTGGCAAGCGCCATCTACAAATTCGTCTGGGACGAGTATTGCGACTGGTATCTCGAGTTGGCCAAGGTGCAGATCCAGACCGGCGCGCCCGAGCAGCAGCGCGCGACTCGCCGCACCCTGCTTCGCGTGCTGGAAACGGTGCTGCGCCTCGCGCACCCGGTGATTCCATTCATCACGGAAGCCTTGTGGCAGAAGGTTGCGCCGCTGACCGACCGGTATCCGCAAGCCGCTCAAGGCGAGGAAACCGCGTCGATCATGATTCAGCAATACCCTGTCGCGGAGCCATCTAAAATTGATGAATCGTCTGAACAGTGGGCGGCCGAACTGAAGGCAATCATCGATTCATGTCGTAATCTGCGTGGCGAAATGAATCTGTCGCCGGCGGTCAAAGTGCCGCTGCTGGCAACCGGTGACGAAGCACGGCTCAAGTCATTCGCGCCTTATGTCCAGGTGCTGGCGCGTTTGTCTGAGGTAAAGATCATTTCCGACGAATCCGAGCTCGATGCGGAGGCAAGTGGCGCGCCAGTTGCTATCGTAGGAACGAACAAGCTGGTGTTGAAGGTCGAAATCGACGTTGCGGCTGAGCGCGAACGGCTCACGAAGGAAGTGGATCGACTGACGCAGGAGATCGCGAAAGCCCGCGTGAAGCTGGAAAACGAGAGTTTCGTGGCGCGCGCGCCCGCCGCGGTGGTCGAGCAGGAGCGCAAGCGGCTGGCGGAATTCGAATCGACTTCTGACAAGTTGAAAGCGCAGTTGTCGCGGCTTCCGGCATAGGCCTTCGAGGGGTTGAGCGGGCCAAATACGCTCGGCTGAACCCTGAAAACAACCGATTGCTTGTTCCGTCTTATAGCAAAGTGCGTATTTATGCTTGAAGAATTAATTTCGCCGCACTTTTTTATCAACGCATCAACCTGCATCATGGCATCTGCTTCCATGCCCAACGTTTCAGGCTTGACGTTTAAACACGATACGAGGATCAGGGTCATCAAATGCTAAAAGTTACGAAAGCGGTTTTCCCGGTTGCGGGTCTCGGTACCCGATTCCTCCCCGCGACCAAGGCCAGCCCGAAGGAAATGCTGCCCGTCGTTGACAAACCGCTGATCCAGTACGCGGTCGAAGAGGCCATGGCCGCCGGCATCACGGAGATGATCTTCGTGACGGGCCGCAGCAAGCGCGCGATCGAGGATCACTTCGACAAATCGTATGAGATCGAAGCCGAACTGGAAGCGCGCGGCAAGCAAAAGCTGCTCGATCTCGTGCGCAGCATCAAACCGAGCCACGTGGATTGTTTCTATGTGCGTCAGGCCGAAGCGCTCGGTCTCGGCCACGCCGTGCTGTGCGCGGAAAAGCTCGTGGGCGACAACCCGTTCGCCGTGATTCTCGCCGATGACTTGTTGTACGGCACGCCGCCGGTGATGACGCAGATGATCGAAGTCTTCGACCACTATCACAGCTCGGTGATTGGCGTGGAGGAGATCCCGGCTCAGGATTCCAAGTCGTACGGCGTGATCGACGGGAAAGAATGGGAAGATAATATTTTCAAGCTGTCGGGCATTGTGGAAAAGCCGGAACCCGCCGATGCGCCGTCAAACCTGGGCGTGGTCGGGCGATATGTGCTGAAACCGCGCGTCTTCGATCACATCCGTGCATTGAAGCCGGGCGCCGGCGGCGAATTGCAACTGACGGATGCTATCCAGTCGTTGCTCGCTGACGAACAAGTGCTCGCGTACAAGTACCACGGCACGCGTTTCGATTGCGGCAGCAAGCTGGGCTATTTGAAGGCGACAGTGGAATTCGCGCTGCGTCATCCGGAAGTGGCCAAGGATTTCCAGGAATATCTGAACACGCGTTCGCCGCACCTGGTCGGTTAATTGCCAATGCTCAAACCCTAAGCCGCCAGCGCGCGGTTTTGCGGCCGAAAAAAATGCCCATGATTAAAATCATGGGCATTTTTGTTTGGCCTTCAGTCGATCAGCGACGGCGCATGAGGAAGGTGAACACCTTGTCGTGCGAGGTCGATTCCACCAGCTCATTGCCCGTTTGCTTCGAAAACGCGGCAAAGTCGCGTTGCGAACCCGGGTCGGTCGCCAGCACTTTCAATATCTGGCCGCTTTGCATATCGGACAGCGCCTTCTTCGCCCGCAAGATGGGCAGCGGGCACATGAGCCCGCGCGCATCGACTTCCTTGTGCACTTCCATCAGATTGAGCCTTGTTCGAACCCGCTTATTGAGGATTCGATTTTACCCCAGTGCTTAAAGATTCACCGCCTGGCCTTTAGCCAGGGACTCCCGCATCGCAATCCCGATACGTGTAGCCTCGCGCGCGTCGTTAAGCGTCAGACCCGTAGCGGGGCCTCCGCTCAGCGACGCCACGAACACCTCGGCTTCGTGCAGGAACGCGTGCTCGAAGCGCTCGAAGAACGTTGGCGTGCATTCGTTGCGCACGCCGCCGGCATCGTAGATTTCTACACGATTGACCCGCGGATTGTGTCCCACCGACAACGCCCCGCCCGTTCCGACCACTTCCGTTTGCGTATCGTGACCGTGGGCGCTGGTGCGCGATGCCTGGAACACCGCGATCCGGCCGCCCTCGAATTCGCAGATAGCGACACCGTTGTCGATATCGCCGCATTCCGCCAGTCCTTCGTGGATCGCGATCGTGCCGCTCGCAAAGACACGCGTGACGCGCGGATTGCCCAGCATCCAGCGCGCGAGGTCGATGTCGTGGACGCTGCAATCGAGGAACAGTCCGCCCGATGTCGGGGCGAATCGCACGAAAAAGCCATCGGGATCGTTCTTGTCGACGGTCTGCGAGCGGACCATGAACGGCCGGCCGATCGCGCCTTCGCTGATCTTGTTGAAGGCGTCGCGATAACTGGCGTCGAAACGGCGCACGAAGCCGATCATCACGTGCAGATGCGGAAAGCGCGCACTCTCTTCAATCACGCGATCGCACTGTTCCAGATCCAGCGACAACGGCTTTTCGCAGAACACATGCTTGCCCGCGCGCAACGCGGCGATGATCTGGTCGGCATGCAGCGATGTCGGCGTAACGAGCCAGACGGCATCAATCGATGCGTCTTTTAGTATCGATTCATAGTCGTCGTAAAGCGCGAGTTCGGGCAGGTTGGCGCTGGCCCATTCGCGTTCTGACGCGACCGGACTGCAAACGGCCGCTAGCGTTGCGCCCGGTACGTGCCACGCGAGATTTCGTGCGTGGCGCTGGCCCAATCGTCCCAATCCGACAATCCCAATTCGCACGGGCGCCTTCATGCCGCCCCCAGCTTGATGATCGTTCCCTCACGCCAGGACCGCGAAGCCGCCTCAGCGAGTTCCAACGCCTTCAGGCCGTCCGCGACCGTCGTGCGAACCGGCTTTCCTTCCTGGATGGCATCGAAGAAATGAGCGATTTCCAGTGCGTACGCCGCACGATAACGCTCGAGGAAAAACGCTTCCGGCACGTCATTCGATACAGCGGTCTTCGAATACGCCGTGACTTCAGTCGGACGCACATTGCCGGCTTGCAGCATGCCTTGGCTGCCAAGCAGTTCGAAGCGCTGGTCGTATCCGTACGCCGCGCGCCGCGCCGTGTTGATCTGGCACAAACGGCCGCGTTTAGTGCGGATCGTGACAGCCGTCGAATCGATATCACCCGCCTCCGCAATCGCCGGATCCGTCAGGCAGCTTCCGGTTGCGTGCAGGGTGTCGGCTTCATCGTCGAGCATCCAGCGGAAGATATCGAAATCGTGGATCAGCATGTCCTTGAAAATGCCGCCCGAATGCTTGATGTATTCCACCGGCGGTGCGCCCGGATCGCGGCTCGTGATCACCAGCATTTCCGGATCGCCGATCTCACCCGCCTCGACGCGCGCCTTCAATGCCGCAAAGGTCGGATCGAAGCGGCGCTGGAAGCCGATCATGCAGACCACGCCGGCTTTCGCGACGGCATCGGCGCACGCGCGTGCCCGTTCGAGCGTGAGGTCCACGGGCTTTTCGCAGAACACATGCTTCTTTTGCGCCGCCGATTTCAGGATCAGGTCAGCGTGCGTGTCCGTGCTTGAACACACGACGGTTGCGCCTATCGATGCATCGCCGAGTGCGCCTTCCACATCGGCCACTTGCGCGCCGTGAAGCGCGGCCAATGCCGCAGCGGCTTCCTTGTTGACATCGACTACGTACTTCAGGCGCACACCCGGCTGCTTCGCCAGATTCGCCGCATGGATCTTGCCGATCCGCCCTGCTCCGAACACCGCCACATCAATCGTCATAGCCGCCTGTCTCCCTTGATTCTTCTACGTTCAGTTCAAGCCGGTACGCAAGCGCGATAAACAGCGCCTGGCACAAGCAGATCGTGCTCGTGAGCGAACGGAACGCAAACGCGCTGCCTTCCTTCACGAACAAATGCGCGCTCGCGTGACGCGCGAGCGGCGAAAGCTGGCCATCGGTAATCACCAATGTCTTGGCGCCGTGATGCTGCGCGGCGCGCACGCAATACTGCGTTTCCTTGCCATACGGCGCGAAGCTGATTGCGACCACGACATCGCCCTTCTTCACGCTGCGGATCTGTTCGCGATACATGCCGCCGAAACCCGACACCAGATGCACGCGCTTAGCCGTGTGCTGCAGCGCGTAGACGATATAACTCGCCACCGGAAACGAGCGCCGCACGCCGATCACGTAGATATTCTCGGCCTGCTCCAGCATCTTCACGGCGGCTTCGAACTGGACGTCGTCGAGACCCGCTTCGAGTTCCTCCAGCCCGCTCCGGCTCGCCGCGATAAATTCGCGCGCCACCGATCCGCCCGACAACTTGCCCGGCTTTTCATCGATGAGTTTGCGGATGCGCTGTTGATAGCTCTGAGCGGAACCGTTCTGGCCCGTGTAGGCCTGCTTGAAGATTGCCTGGAGGTCGGAGAAGCCCGAGAAACCGAAGCGCTGCGCGAAGCGCACGACAGCCGAGGGATGCACGCCGCACGCGCTGGCGATGTCGCCAGTGCGATCCATCATCACGTTGCTGCGATGTTGTTCGATGTACGTCGCCACGCTTTTCAGCTGGCGCGGCAACGCGTCGTAGGCTTCGGCGATCCGCTGCATGAGTTCATCGACTGTCGGGATTTCAGCCGTCTGTTGCGTGTCTTGCGTGTCTTGCGTGTCTTCCTGCATGCCGCGCTCGTGGTTGGTTCTGTATTCGATGCAACCGATTATAGATACCAGAACGAACAAATGGAATTAATTTTCCAAACTTCGGCTAGTTAAACTTCCTATTGCAGAGCGACGAAACTTGTCCTAATCTTGGTCCTGAGCCAAGGGACGTCGAACGGCGATAAGCGCCGTACGCAAGACACCGGATGCTCATTCAGAACAACAACCGTGATAGGTGGAGACAATGAAACTTAGCAATCGCCGAGGCGCTCTGCGCGCGCTCGCGGCTGCCGCTGCGTTGTGCGGCGCAGCGGCATTGAGCGGTCAGGCAGCGCACGCCGCCCCTGACGGCCACTTCGTTTTGATCAGCCACGCGCCGGATTCGGACTCGTGGTGGAACACGATCAAGAACGCCATCAAACAGGCGGACGAGGACTTCAATGTCCAGACGGATTACCGCAACCCGCCCAACGGCGATATTGCCGATATGGCGCGCCTGATCGAACAAGCTGCGGCACGCAACTATGACGGCGTGATCGTCACGATTGCCGACTTCGACGTTCTGAAGGGGTCGATCTCCAAAGTCACCGCGAAGCACATCCCGCTTGTCACGATCAACTCCGGCACCGAAGAGCAAAGCGCGCAGCTCGGCGCGATCATGCACGTCGGCCAGCCTGAATACACGGCGGGTAAAGCGGCCGGCGAGAAGGCGAAGGCGGCGGGCATCAAGTCGTTCCTGTGTGTAAACCACTATGCGACGAACCCGGCGTCGTTCGAGCGTTGTCGGGGTTTCGCCGAAGCGCTTGGCGTCGATTTCAAGGCGTCCACCCTGGACGCAGGCCAGGATCCGACAACGGTGCAATCCAAGGTGAGCGCGTATTTGCGTAATCACCCGGATACGCAGGCCGTGCTCGCACTCGGCCCGCTCTCGGCGGACCCGACCATCAAGGCGCTCAAGCAGATGGGCGTGGCGGGCAAGCTCTGGTTCGCGACGTTTGACTTCGATAGCGACATCGCGAAGGCGATCCAGGACGGCACGATCAAGTTCGCCATCGACCAGCAGCCGTACTTGCAGGGTTATATCCCGGTCGCGGTGCTGGCTATCGTGAAGAAGGATCACACGACCGATCCGGTCAAGATTCGCCAGGCCCTGGAAGCGAATCCGAAGTTCAAGGAACGGCTGGCAACCTACGGGCTCGCACCGTCCTACGGGCCGCGCAATATCGGCTCCGGTCCGGGCTTTATTACCAAGGACAACGTCGACAAGGTACTCAAGTACGCAGGTCAGTACAGATGAACCCGATGGCGGCGCGGTCAGCCTGACCTCAAGCATGTAGCAAAGCCGCGCCGCCATCTTCGAACACACCTTCAGGCATTCATCACGTCATCCGCACCATTCACCTGTATCGCTCGCGCATCAGCATGTTCGCCCTGTGAACCCACGCCGCATCGCGAATGAAAGACGAAGGAGACATCATGGGCGTAGCCGGAAAACCTATTCTCTCGGGACATCGCAAGCCGTCTGACGGCGCCGCGACATCGAGTTCATCCACCGTCACCGCGTCCGCCGACGAACGCGTCCGCCGCGAATCCCGTTTCGGGCACATCCTGAATCGGCCGGAATTCGCCGCGATCTCCGGCGCCGTGCTTGTCTTTGTCGTGTTCGGAGTCGCCGCCGGCAGCTCGGGCATGTTCAATCTCGACGGCATCATGAACTGGTCGCAGGTGTCCGCTTACCTTGGCATCCTCGCCGTCGGCGCCTGCCTGTTGATGATTGCCGGCGAGTTCGACCTCTCGATCGGATCGATGATCGGCTTTGCCGGGATGATGGTCGCCATTCCTAGCGTCTATTTCCACTGGCCGATCTGGCTCGCGATCATTTTCGCGTTCGCGGGTTGCATGCTGCTTGGCGCGTTGAACGGTTATATCGTCATGCGCACACGGCTGCCATCGTTCATCGTCACGCTCGCTTTCTTGTTTATTTTGCGCGGCCTGACGCTCGCCCTTTCGATCATGTTCGCCGACCGGACCATCGTTTCCGGCGTAGGCGACATTGCCGCGAAAGACTGGCTTGCGAATACCCTTTTCCATGGTGTCGCGCTGCGAGATTTATTCGTGTGGCTGGGCCACGTAGGAATCCTGAAGATGCTCGATAACGGCCAGCCGCTCGTACCGGGCATTCCGAAAGTGATCCTCTGGTGGGTCGTGCTTGCCGCCATTGGCGCGTTCGTTCTCGCCAAGACCCGTTTCGGCAACTGGATTTTCGCAGCCGGCGGCGATGCGGTAGCGGCCAAGAACGTCGGCGTGCCGGTGCGGCGCGTGAAGATCTCGCTGTTCGTGCTGACCGCATTCTGTGCGTGCCTGTTCGCTGTATTGCAAGTGTGCGATATCGGTTCGGCAGCGGCCGACCGGGGCCTTGAAAAGGAATTCGAGGCGATCATCGCCGCGGTGATTGGCGGCACGTTGTTGACCGGCGGTTATGGCTCGGTAGTCGGCGCGTGTTTCGGCGCGCTCATCTTCGGCGTGGTTCAGATTGGCATTGGCTACACCAGCGTGCCCTCTGACTGGTTCCGCGTATTCCTCGGCATGATGCTGCTGATCGCCGTGCTGTTCAATCACTACGTGCGCCGTCGGGTATCACAGGCTCAATAAACAAGCCCAATAAACAAGCTCAATAAGGAGAAGAACCATGTCTGATTCGATCCAGAGCGCACCGCCCGCGCCCGCCGACATCATCCTCGCGCTGGAAAACGTCAGCAAGTTTTTCGGCAAGGTGATCGCGCTGAACGGCGTCACGCTGCGCCTGCGACGCGGCGAAGTGCACTGCCTGCTCGGCGACAACGGCGCCGGTAAATCGACACTGATCAAGACGCTCGCCGGTGTCCATGCGCCCTCCTCCGGCGAGTATCTCGTCGATGGCAACCCGGTCCGTTTCGGCTCGCCGAAAGAAGCGCTCGACCTGGGTATTGCAACGGTCTATCAGGATCTCGCGCTCGTGCCGCTGCTGTCGGTGGCGCGCAACTTCTTCATGGGACGCGAGCCGCAGAAAAAACGTTTTGGCTTTATCAACGTGATGGACCTGGACCTCGCCGCAGAAACATCGCGTGCGCGGCTGGCCGAAATGGGCATCAACGTGCGTGACCCGCATCAGCCTATTGGCACGATGTCGGGCGGCGAAAAGCAATGTCTCGCCATTGCACGGGCGATCCACTTCGGCGCGCGCGTGCTGATCCTCGATGAACCCACCGCAGCGCTCGGCGTGAAGCAGAGCTTCAACGTGCTCAAGCTGATCCACACGGCGCGCGCGAAAGGCATCTCCGTGATCTTCATCACGCACAACGTGCATCACGCGTATCCCATTGGCGATTCATTCACGCTGCTCAATCGCGGCAAGTCGATGGGTACGTTCACGAAAGACACGATCACCAAGAACGAAGTCCTCGACATGATGGCGGGCGGCGCCGAAATGCAGCAAATGATGAACGAACTGGAAGACGCACCGGCTTGAGCCGGCACGCGCGGCCACCGCAGTATTCGTCATCTACAGAACAGGATCGAACATGGCATTGCAATCATCAACCGGATCGCGCTTTGCAACAGGGCGAACCCGCGACATCGTTTGCCTCGGGCGGCTCGCGATCGATCTCTACGCGCAGCAAGTCGGCGCACGGCTCGAAGACGTGTCGAGCTTCGCAAAATATCTCGGCGGGTCGTCGGCGAATATCGCGTTCGGGTGCGCGAGGCTCGGCCTCAAATCCGCGATGCTCTCGCGTGTCGGCAACGACCACATGGGCCGTTTTCTCACCGAGACGCTGGAGCGCGAGGGCTGCGATACGAGTCACGTTCGGATCGATCACGCTCGGCTGACCGGTCTGGTCTTGCTGGGCCTGGAAGACCGCCATACGTTCCCGCTCGTGTTTTATCGCGATGACTGCGCGGACATGGCCGTCGATGAAAACGACTTCGACGAAGCGTACATTGCTTCATCGAAAGCGCTGCTGATTACGGGTACGCATTTCTCCACTGACCAGGTCAATCGCACCAGCCGCCGCGCGCTCGATTACGCGCGCCGCAACCAGGTTCGCACGGTGCTCGATATCGATTACCGGCCGGTACTTTGGGGGCTCACCGGTAAAGCCGACGGCGAGACGCGGTTCGTCGCGAACGAGGGCGTGACCGCGCATCTGCAAAGCATCTTGCCTTTGATGGATCTCGTGATCGGCACGGAAGAAGAGTTCCGGATTGCGGGCGGCAAGGACACGATGATCGATGCGCTCACGGCCGTGCGCGCGGTGACGGACGCCATGCTCGTGGTCAAGCGTGGACCGATGGGCTGCTCGATCATCGATGGCGATGTGCCGGTTTCTATTGACGATGCGCCGGTCTATCGCGGCGTTGAAGTCGAAGTGCTGAATGTGCTCGGCGCGGGCGATGCCTTCGCGTCCGGCTTCCTCGCCGGGTGGCTGCGAGACGAGCCGCTGGAAGTCTGTGCGCGCACGGCGAATGCGTGCGGTGGACTGGTTGTATCGCGTCATGGTTGCGCGCCTGCCATGCCAACGCCTGCCGAACTCAGCTATTTCCTCGATGCCGCGCAAGCCGATCCTGTCCGCATGCGCAGGCCCGATCGTGATGCCACGCTTGCGCGCCTGCATCGTGTGACGCCCGCTCGTAAAACATGGGACGAAGTGCTCGGTTTTGCCTTCGATCACCGCAACCAGTTCTTCGATCTCGCGCAGCAAACCGGCGCGGATGAAACGCGTATCGCCGCCCTCAAGGCCTTGTTCGTGGAAGCCGTGGCGCAGACGGAAAAGGAACGCGGACTCGAAGGACGCATCGGCGTATTGATCGATGACCGCTATGGTCAGGATGCGTTGAACGCGGCAACGGGCCGTGGCTGGTGGATCGGCCGCCCGGTGGAATTGCCCGGCTCGATGCCGCTTGTTTTCGATCATGGCCGGTCTATCGGCACGACGCTGATCGAGTGGCCGCGCGAGCATGTGGCGAAGTGCCTGGTTCACTATCACCCCGATCATCCTCACGATCTTCGCCTCGAACAGGAAGCGCAGATTCGCACGCTATACGATGCGGTTCAGGCCAGCGGGCATGAACTATTGCTCGAAGTAATCACGCCAAAGAACGGACCGCCGATCGCGGACGATACCGTGTTGCGCTCGTTGAAACGCCTCTACAACCTTGGCATCTATCCCGAGTGGTGGAAGCTCGAACCCATGAGCGCGACGCAGTGGCAAGCGGTCGATGCACTGATTGCCGAGCGTGATCCGGCATGCCGCGGCGTTGTTCTGCTCGGCTTGTCCGCCGCCGTCGATCAACTGTGCGAGGGCTTCAAGGCGGCGGCATTGTCGAAGACGTGTCGTGGATTTACTGTGGGCAGGACGATCTTTCATGAGCCGAGTCACGCGTGGCTGGCGGGTTCCATCGACGACGCCGAACTCATCGCGCGCGTCAGGCATACGTTCGAAACGCTGATCGATGCATGGCGCGAGGCACGGACAAAGAACGCCACGCAAGCACATACGCAGGAGCAGGCAGCATGAACAGCACGCTTCGATTAACCACCGCGCAAGCGCTGGTCCGCTATCTCGCCGCACAGCAAACGCCTGATGGCGAGTCGCTGTTCGGCGGCGTCTTCGCGATCTTCGGGCATGGCAACGTGGCAGGCATTGGCGAGGCGTTGTACGCGCATCGCGAGACGTTGCCGACCTATCGAGCGCATAACGAGCAGGCGATGGCGCATGCGGCTATTGCGTACGCGAAAGCGCACTTTCGGCGCCGCATGATGGCGGTGACCACGTCCATTGGTCCCGGTGCGACGAACCTGGTTACGGCCGCTGCGCTCGCGCACGTGAACCGGCTGCCGGTGTTGTTGCTGCCCGGCGATGTGTTCGTGTCACGCGCCCCCGATCCCGTCTTGCAGCAAGTAGAAGATTTCGCCGATGGCGGTATTTCCGCGAACGATGCGTTGAAACCCGTCTCGCGTTACTTCGATCGCATCGTGCATCCGGCTCAATTGCTGACCGCGTTGCCGCGCGCGATGCGTGTACTGACGGACGCCGCATTGTGCGGACCGGTGACGCTCGCGCTGCCGCAAGATGTGCAGGCGATGGCCTACGACTATCCGGCGTCGTTCTTCGAGCCGCGTGTTATTCCGTTCCACGCGCCCTCGCCCATCAATGAAGAAATTGCGCAGGCCGCCGCCGCTTTGCGCGCGGCTAAAAAGCCGTTGCTCGTATCGGGCGGGGGGGTGCTCTACGGCCTGGCAACCGATGCATTGCGCTCTTTCGCCGAGCGCCACGGCATCCCCGTTGCCGAAACACAAGCCGGAAAAAGTGCGCTTGCATGGGACCATCCGCTGAATCTTGGCGGTATCGGCGTGACGGGATCGGAGGCGGCTAACGAACTCGCGCACGACGCCGATTGCGTGATCGCGGTCGGAACGCGGCTGCAGGATTTCACGACCGGATCGAACACGCTGTTCGCTCAGGCCGGAATCATCGGTATCAATGCAAATGCATTCGACGCCCTGAAACAAGGCGCTTTATCGGTGGAAGCCGATGCACGTCTTGCCCTTAATGCATTGAGCGCCGCGCTCGACGACTGGCGTGCGTCGCCGCCATGGACCGCACGCGCACATGAACTTGCTGATAGCTGGCGTGCCACCGTCGACCAGGTGACGAACGCGCCTCAAGACGACAACACCTTGCCGCGCGAAGCCGATGTGATTGGTGCCGTCCAGCGCTCCAGCGCGCAATCGGCAGCGCATGACGTGGTGGTCTGCGCTGCGGGAACGCTGCCGGCCGATCTGCAAAAGCTCTGGCGCACGAGCACACCGGGCGGATATCACGTCGAATACGGCTACTCGTGCATGGGCTATGAAATTGCCGGCGGGCTCGGCGCGAAACTCGCACGGCCGGAGAGTGAAGTGATCGTGATTGTCGGCGATGGCAGCTATCTGATGATGAACAGCGAGTTGGCTACGTCCGTCATGCTTGGGGCAAAGCTGATTGTCGTGCTGCTCGATAACCGCGGATATGGCTGTATCAATCGCTTGCAGCAGGCATGCGGCGGCGCGCCGTTCAACAACCTGACCGACGATTGCCGCCAAGGTCCCGAAGGCGCACCTGCTATCGACTTTGCGATGCATGCGCGCTCGCTCGGCGCGAGTGCTGAGCACGTGGCGAATATCGACGAACTCGAAGCCGCGATGCAACGTGCACGGGCCTCTACTCGCTCTTATCTGATCAGCATCGACACCGATCCGGCGCGTCCCACGGAAGAAGGCGGCTGGTGGTGGGAAGTCGCGGTGCCTGAAGTGTCGTCGCGTGAAGCGGTGCGCTCGGCGCGCGCAAACTATGAACACGAAATCACGGCGCGTTCGAAGCGCACGAAGGAATAACCGATGAGCACGTTCGATGTACGGATCGGCATCAATCCGCTGTCCTGGATGAACGACGACCTGCCCTCGCTCGGCGGTGAGACGCCGCTAAGCGTTGCCCTGACCGAAGGCAAACAGATCGGCTACGAAGGGTTTGAACTCGGCAACAAATTTCCACGCAAACCCGAAGCGTTGAAGACGCTGCTCGCCGGATACGACCTCGCGCTTGTCTCGGGCTGGTACTCGGGGCGGCTCGCCGAACGCAGCGCCGAAGACGAGATCGCGGCTGTAGGTCCGCATCTCGACCTGCTCGCAAAAAACGGCGCGACGGTGATGGTCTACGGCGAAGTATCGGACTCGATCCAGGGCGCGCCGCGACCGTTGTATCAACGACCGCGTTTCTTCTCCGATGACCGCTGGAACGAGTACGCAACACGCTTGAACACCTTCGCTGAATACACGCTTTCGCGCGGCGTTCGCGTGGCTTATCACCATCACATGGGCGCGTATGTAGAGACGCCTGCCGACGTCGATCGCCTGATGAGCCTCACCAATGAAGCCGTGGGCCTGCTCTTCGATGCCGGTCACATTACGTTTGCGGGCGGCGATCCGATGACGATGCTCAACAAGCACATCGAACGCGTTTGCCATGTGCATTGCAAGGATGTCAGGCCGGAAATCATCAAGCTTGCGCGGAACCGGAACTGGAGTTTTTTGGAAGCCGTGATCAACGGGGCGTTCACCGTTCCGGGTGACGGTACAGTAGATTTTCCATCGATCATCGCCCGGTTGAAACAGCACGGTTATCGCGGCTGGCTCGTGGTTGAGGCCGAGCAGGATCCCGTTATTGCGACCAGCTATGCGTACGCCGAAAAAGGCTACAAGACGCTGCGCGCGCTGGTCGATCAAACACTTCAGGAGGCAGCATGAGCCTGCTCGTCAAGGCATCGCGCGAAGGCCAGACTATCGCGCGCGTCACGCCCGAAACTGCGTTATGGAAACACGTTGGCTTCGCCGCTTATCGGCTGGAAACGGGTGATGTCGTGCATGTACATGAAGCGAAGCGCGAGGTGTGCATCGTCGTGTTGTCGGGGACGGTGAGCATAGAAGCGGGTGAGCATAAATGGGAGAAACTCGGCTCGCGCGACAGCGTGTTCGAAGAGACCGCGCCCTACGCCGTTTATCTGCCG
The DNA here is from genome assembly GCF_047608185.1 of Caballeronia eucalypticola. Taxonomy (NCBI): domain Bacteria; kingdom Pseudomonadati; phylum Pseudomonadota; class Betaproteobacteria; order Burkholderiales; family Burkholderiaceae; genus Caballeronia; species Caballeronia eucalypticola. The sequence goes on along the minus strand of NZ_JBLKRU010000020.1, from coordinate 25,644 downwards.
CCCAAGCTTGCCGCGACTATTCGTGCGGATCGCGCAGCGGAGGTCGGTGTGGCGAGTGCGCCCGCTACGGGCAAGTATCCGGCGCGGCTGATCGAGCCATCGCAGATGAAACGCTCAACCCGCGGCAAAGGCGCGAATACGCGATACGTCTGCGATATTCTTCCGCAAACAGAACCTGCGGAAGGCTTGCTCGTAGTCGAGGTAAGGACGCCCGGCGGTCACGCCTCAAGCTATCCTCCGCACAAGCACGACAGGGACAATGTGCCGGTGGAGAGTTCGCTTGAAGAGACTTACTACCATCGGCTGATCCCGCCGCAAGGGTTTGCGTTCCAGCGCGTCTACACCGACGAACGCGATCTCGATGAAACCATGGCCGTGGAAGACCATGATGTCGTCATGGTGCCGCGCGGTTATCACCCTGTCGTGGTGCCGTATGGTTACGACAACTACTACCTGAACGTCATGGCGGGCGACAAACGCACCTGGCATTTTAAAAATGATCCAAAGCACGAATGGATCGTGGAGAGGGATAGCAAGGCTTCTTGAGCTAACCCACTGAAAGCCATTCGTTGATCACACGCTCGTTCGCTGCAAGCGCGGCGGGCGTGTCGTCGAAAACGATCTTGCCATGACCCATCACGGCAACGCGCGTCGCCAGATCACGCGCCATGCTCATGCGTTGCTCGATCAACAGAATCGCCACGCCACGGTCCCGCAAACTGGCCAGGCATGAAGAAACTTGCGCCACGACCTGTGGCGCGAGCCCTTCAGTAGGTTCATCGACGATGACGAACGACGGATCGCCCATCAACGTGCGAGCCAGCGCAAGCATTTGCTGCTCGCCTCCCGACAACATCCCGGCTTTCACGCCAGTGCGTTCTTTCAGCACGGGAAAAAGCTGCTCCGCGTCGTTGATGGTGAAACGTGATCCGCCCCGCTTCGTTCCGAGCTGCAGGTTTTCTCGCACGCTCAACGTCGGGAAAACATCGCGTTGTTCCGGCACGTATCCCACGCCCATGCGCGCGATTTCATAAGGGCGTTTTCCGAGCATCGATACCCCGCGAAAATCTGCTATCCCCTGCGCGGCCACCAGTCCCATCAGCGCTTTAGCGAGCGTCGAACGGCCCGATCCGTTGCGTCCGGCCAAGGCCACGATCTCGCCTTCGCCGATACGTAGACTCACGCCATGCAGCACATGACTCGCGCCATATCCGGCGTTCAGGTTGTCGATTTCAAGCAGCGCCGTCATGACATTTCGCCAAGATAAGCTGAGCGAACCACGGGGTCCGCAGCAATGTCAGCGGGCGTTCCCGTTGCGATAATACGGCCTTGTACAAGCACTGAAATGCGATCGGCGAGTGCGAACACCGCTTCCATATCGTGCTCGACGATCAACAATGTCTTGCCCTGCGTCGTCTCGCGAATCAACGCGAGCGCTCGCGCGGCTTCGGCGCGATTCATGCCGGCGGCGGGTTCATCGAGCAACAATACGGACGCACCCGTGGCCAATGCAAGGCCCAGATCGAGCGAACGCGATTCGGCGTAGCTGAGGCTTGTGGCGAGCGCATCGCTACGATCAAGCAAGCCGATAGCCTCGATCACCCGATGCGCCGCCTCGTCAATCACGCTCGAACGGAACCATCGATCCTTCCACGTCGCCGCGCGTGATCCGAGCACCGCGCAACGGACGTTATCGTGAACGGTGAGACCCGTGAATACGCTGGTGATCTGGAAGCTGCGCGCAAGGCCTTTGCGTCCCAGCCGATGCGCCGACATTCCCGTTACGTCGATGCCGTTCAACGCAACGTGCCCGCTCGTTGGTTGCGTGCGTCCCGCGATCAGGTCGAACAAAGTGGACTTGCCGGCACCGTTGGGGCCGATCAACGCATGACGCTCGCCTTCGCGAATGCTCAGATCGACGCCGCGAAGTATCTGCGTTGCACCGAAACGCTTCGTGATTTGCGTTAGTTCGAGCGCAGTGTTCATCGGGCGCTCCGGGCTTTTCGGGTGAACAGGACAGCAATCGCGGCGCTGAAGAACGCCAGGCACCAGGGAGCCGCACGCCGGCCATCAAGAAGGAAACCAGCGATGTGCGCAAGGCCGTCGCCGTGACTATCGAACTGCAGTGCGTAGGCGATTTCCATCGTTATTGCAATGGCCAGCACCCAAGCGACAGCCGCACACAATGAGAGCGCGATAACCACGCAACTCTTGCGTGAAAGCGCAGCGATAAATCCCACCAAACCCTTTGGCGCCACCACGACGACCCAAACAAAAAACAGCCCAAGATACGCCACCCACGCCGACGATACATTTCCCACCGCCAGGCTGAAAAACGTCAGCACCACGGCTCCTAACACGGGCCCAAAGAATTCTGCGGTCCCGCCGATCACCGCCGCGATCAGCACGCTTCCCGAGCGCGCGAGCCCTGCCCCTTCCGACGATGCCAGCTCCACATTGATCAGTCCCAGGCCGCCCGCCACGCCCGCAAAAAACGCAGCGACGATCACCATCATGAAGCGCACACGGCGCGGATCGAAGCCGATAGCCGCCGCGCGCACGGGGTTATCGCGAACCGCATTCGCCACGCGCACAAACGGCGTGCACGAGAAAAGGAACATCGCGACGCACGCCAGCAGACACCATCCGGCGATCAACGCGTAAGCCTGGATCGAAGGCCCGAAGTTCAAGCCGAAGATGACTGGACCACTCGCACGATCGATAGGAACACCGCCTTCGCCACCGAACCATCCCGGCACAAGCCACACGCCCGCCGCGACGAGCTCACCAATACCCAGCGTGATCATTGCGAACGTCGTACCAGCACGACGCGTCGAAAAGAAGCCGAACACAACGCCAACCAGCGCCGCCGATACGCCCGCGATCAACGGCAGCAAAGGCAGCGGCACGGGGTATCGATTGAAGATTTGCGCAGCGGCGAACGCGCCAAGACCCGCATATACGGCGTGACCAAAAGACAGCAATCCTGTCTCGCCGAGCAGCAGATTGAACGAGAGCGCGAACACGATCATGGTCGCGGTTTGCGCGAGGTAGGCGAGCAGCCCGCTCTGCGATGTGAAGACTGGCGGTAACGCAAGACCCGCCACGAGCAGCAGCCATGGAAGCGCCCGACGCAAAGAGAAAGGTGCGTTAAGCATCGTCGTCGCCACGCTGGCCAAACAGTCCGCGAGGACGCAGCGCGAGCATTGCGACAAGCAGCACATACGGCAGCACGGGTGCAATCTGCGCGACGCTCAATGAAGCCCACGCAGGCGGCAACACGGCGCCAGCAAGCCGGGCAATGCCGCCCAGCGACAACGTAGTGCCGACGGCAAACGTCTGCACGCAGCCGATCAGAAGCGATGCCACCAGCGCGCCGCCCACCGACCCCAGCCCACCGACGACCACGACAACAAACACGATAGGTCCGATGTTCTCGGCCATCGAAGGTTCGATCACGAACAACGGCGCGCCGATCACACCAGCCAGCGCCGCGAGCGCCGTGCCGGTCGCAAAGACGAGCGTAAAGACACGCGGCACATTGTGACCAAGCGTCTCGACAGTCGCCGCATGCGTGAGCGCAGCTCTCACCACGAGCCCTATCCGCGAGACCCGCAGCACGGCGTACAAAGCCAGCAGCATGGCCAGCGATACACCCATCATGAATGCGCGATAACGCGGGAATGCGGCGCCGTAGAGCGTGAACAACGGGCCATCGAGAGCAGGAGGTACAACGGCGCTAATGGGCGCAAGACCCCAGACCAGCTTCACGACCTCAGCGATCAGATAAGCCGCGCCAAACGTCAGCAGCAGCTCGGCAAGCGCACCGCGCGTTTCAATCCGGCGCAATAAAAACCGCTCGAACAAGCCGCCGATAGCGCCCACGAGCAGAGGTGAAACGATCAACGCGAACCAGAAGCCCCCGTGCGCCGCGAGCGCGTAACCCACATACGCGCCGAGCATATAAAAGCTCGCGTGAGCGAAGTTGAGCACGCCCATCATGCTGAAGATCAGCGTCAATCCCGCTGACAGCATGAACAGCAACAACCCGACGCTCACTCCGTTCAGAAGGTTGATCGCGAGCCACTGAACGAACGAGGTCACAGATGCCACGTTATCCTAACTAACCGTTCACAAGCGGCTTGAGCGCTGCAACGAGCGTCTCGGGCAAAGGAACCGGACGGCGCGACTCGCGATCGACATAGACATGCACGAAATGCCCTTGCGCCGCGGGTTGCTCGGACTCCGCATTGAAGATGCCCACTTCGTAATGCACGCTCGTCGTGCCAAGCCGTGCCACGCGCAGACCGGCATCGATACGTTCAGGAAACGCCAGCGACGCGAAGTAGCTGCAATGTGTTTCCACCACCAGCCCGATGGTCTTGCCGGCTTTCAGATCGAGCGCGCCGTGCCGGATCAGGTACTCGTTCACCACCGTATCGAAGTAGCTGTAATACACCACATTGTTCACGTGGCCGTAGAGATCGTTATCGGACCAGCGCGTATCGATCGACAGGAAATGCGGATACTCCGCGCGCGTCGTGGGGACAGGGCGGCTCATAAATCAGAACGACTCCTTCAGCATCCGCCGATAATCGTCCGCACTCGCCTCGCGCGGATTCGTCTTGTGGCAATGATCGGCAAGCGCGCCCTTGATCACCTTATCGAACATGTCTTGCTCCACGCCCATTTGCGACAGGCGCGTCGGCAGGCCGAGACGCCCGGTCATGTCGTTGACGGCTTGCGCGAGATCGGCGTCGGCGGCGAGATTCATCACGCGGCGCATGCGTGCAAAACGCTTGTCGGCCACCACGCTCGGCGCGCTTTCGTTGAAGCGCAGGACGGCCGGCAGAACAACCGCGTTCAGCGTGCCGTGATGGAGCCCGGTGCGCCCGTTCACGACCAGTCCGCCCAACGGATGCGACAGCGAATGCACGCATCCCAGACCTTTCTGGAACGCCATGGCGCCTTGCATCGATGCGCTCATCATGTTCAGGCGCGCATCGCGATCCTGACCGTCATGCGTCGCCCGTTCAATCGACGCCCAAGCGCGCTCGAGTCCATCCAGCGCGATGCCGTCCGCCGGCGGATTGAACGCGGGTGCAAGGAACGTTTCGATGCAATGCGCGATCGCGTCCATGCCCGTTGCAGCGGTGAGCATGGCCGGCAAGCCGAGAGTCAGCGACGGATCGCACACGGCCGACTTGGGCAACAGATGCCATGAGTGAAAGCCGAGCTTGCGGCCGTCGGCGAGAATGATGATCGCCCCGCGCGCCACTTCGCTGCCGGTGCCCGAGGTGGTCGGTACGGCGATCAGCGGTGCGGCGTCGGCGGTGATCTTGTTGCTGCCGCCTTCGATGGTCGCGTATTCCGTCAGCGTACCCGGATGGGTCGCCATGATCGCGACGCCCTTCGCCAGGTCGATCGACGAACCGCCGCCCACCGCGATCAAACCGTCGCAGCCTTCGCTTTTGTAGAGCGCGGCGGCTTTCATCACCATGGCTTCGGTCGGGTTCGACGGGGTTTCATCGAAGATGGGAACAGCGCCCGCATCCAGGTCCAGCGCCTGGACGGTTTGCGACACCAGCCCTGCGGCCAGCACGCCTTTGTCGGTGATGATCAATGGCCGCTTGATGCCGACGCGCGTGCATTCGCTGTCGAGCATAGCGAGCGCGTCGTAACCGAGATGGATGTGGGTGACGTAGAAGATGAAGGCCATGACGAGTATCCGCAGTTGACGCAGTTAAGTGAAGCGTCAGGTATGTTAGGAGTCCAGCGGGAGTCCGTCAATCGGCGCGGACGCCATGTAGCAGCAAACGCTTATTGCCCGGGACGGTCCACATACTCCACGGCGAGACCGCGCCGACGCATCCATTCCGCCACGGCGTGACCCGTTCCCGCGCGCCAGGGCCTGAGCTTCGCCGGCTCGACCAGACGATATTCAAGCAGTTCCGGCGACAGGTTGATCGTCCCGTTCGCCTTCACGTGATACGCAATGATCAGCTCGTTCTTGCGCATGAATTCATACACGCCAACCAGTTCCACCGATTGCGCCACCAGCGATGTCTCTTCGAGCACTTCCCGCGCGATGCCCTCTTCTGGCGTCTCGCCGTTTTCGAGAAAACCGGTGATCAGCGCGAACATGCCCTCGACCCACGCCGCGTTGCGCGCGAGCAGGATCTTGCCCTCGTATTCCACGATCGCCGCGACCACCGGCAGTGGATTATTCCAGTGCACGAAGCCGCATTCCGGGTCCGGACACGCGAGCCGCACGCGCCCGCCTTCGTGGCTTGCATCGGTGCGTTCGACCAGCTTGTTGGCATCGCGTGGACAGAAATGGTAGTCGATCATGGTCGTGGGTCAGCGCATCCAAAAAGGTCACAAGAGTTAGAGAGGGGTTAGAGAGGGGTTAGAGAGGGGTTAGAGAGGGGTTAGAGAGGGGTTAGAGAGCGGTTAGAGAGCGGTGCTAAGCGCGCGCACTTCAGCGGCGAACTGCTCCACCGTTTCCGGCAGCGTGTCCCACGCGCACATCAGCCGGCAGCCGCCCGAGCCGATGAACTGATAAAACTTCCAGCCCTTATTACGCAGCGCCTGCGCAACCGCCGGCGGCAACTCGGCGAACACCGCGTTCCCTTGCGGCGTGAACATGACCTTCACTCCTTGTATGCCTTCCAGCCGCTCGGCCATCAGTTGCGCCATCGCGTTTGCATGCCGCGCGTTGCGCAGCCATACATCGTTGTTGAGCAAACCGAGCCACGGCGCCGAGATAAAACGCATCTTCGACGCCAGTTGCCCCGCCTGTTTCAACCGATACGCAAAGTCGACGGCCAGCGCCTTATCGAAGAAGATCACTGCTTCGCCGACCGGCAGACCGTTCTTCGTGCCGCCGAAACACAGCACGTCGACGCCCGCGCGCCACGTGATTTCCGACGGATGCACATTCAGCGACGCAACCGCGTTCGCAAACCGCGCGCCGTCCATGTGCACTTTCAGATGGCGGCGCTTCGCGATCGCCGCGATGGCGCGAATTTCTTCCACGCTGTAGACGGTGCCCACTTCGGTGGACTGCGTGAGCGTAACGACCTTGGGCTTTGGATAGTGAATATCAGCGCGACGCGTGACGATAGCTTCGATGGCATCCGGCGTCAGCTTCCCGTCGATACCCGGCGCCGTCAGCAGCTTCGAGCCGCCCGAGAAAAATTCGGGACCGCCGCATTCATCCGTTTCGATGTGCGCAAGTTCGTGGCAAATCACCGAGTGATATGACTGGCAGAGCGATGCGAGCGCCAGCGAATTGGCTGCCGTGCCGTTGAAGACGAAGAAAACTTCGCAGTCGGTCTGGAACAAGTCGCGAATGCGGTCGCACACTCCCTGCGTCCAGGAATCGTCGCCGTAAGCCGGCTCGTGGCCGCTATTGTTGGCTTCGATCAGCGCGGCGAGCGCTTCGGGGCAAATGCCGGCGTAGTTATCGGAGGCGAAATGTTGCATGCGGTCAGGGGGCCGGGGCGATGGTGAATGTGGCGGTTATTTTAACGTTTCGCGCTTCAAGACGCGGAGACGTCCCGCGGAGACGTCCATAACTGCCACGCTCGTACCAGTTCGCCCTTCGTCCGCCGACCGCCTTACGACTTATTTTCCGGCGTTTTGATCGGTTCCCGCGGCCTGCTGCGCTTTCTTGTCTTTCTTGTTTGCTTCGTGGTGACCGACCGCGCATCCGCCGGCGGCACCGACCGCGCCGTGCTTGCCTGCCATATGGCCCGCCACGCCGCCTACTGCCGCACCTTCAAGACATCCTTTGGCATAGACGGCACCCGTGGCGAAAAACATGGACGAAGCGGCGACGAGTGTGACGAGAGTTCGTTTCATGAGACAGGTTCCTTTTGTAGTCAACGCGCAGAGCTGCATGCCTGCGCTGACATAGAAAGGGCAAGCCGCGTACCTGTCAGTTTGCTTGCGGTTTTTGATGGTGGAATCAGGTCGGCGTGATCTGGTTCGCCTCAGACCATGAGCAACTTAGCGCAGATGCAAAAAAGCCCGTCCTGTTGTCACTCAGAACGGGCTTTTTATCGGTTGAAGCGACTGACCGGCTGAACGCTTAAAGCTTGCTCTTCACCCAGTCATTTACACCAGCCAGTGCCCCTTCCAGGTTTTCCGGCTCCGTGCCGCCCGCCTGCGCCATGTCGGGCCGTCCACCGCCCTTGCCGCCGACTTGCAGCGCGACGAAGTTCACCAGATCACCGGCTTTCACCTTCTTCGATGCCTCCGCCGTCACGCCCGCAATCAGGCTGACCTTGTTGCCGTCGACGGCTGCCAGAACAATGGCTGCGTTCTTCAGCTTGTCCTTCAATTTATCGACGGTTTCGCGCAGCGTCTTGCTATCCGCGCCGGGCAGTTGCGCCGCCAGCACGAAGACCCCGCCGATCTCGAGCGCCTGCGACACGAGTTCATCGCCTTGGCTCGAAGCAAGTTTCGACTTCAGCGCGCCGAGTTCCTTTTCCAGCGCCTTCACGTGATCCTGAACCTGCACGATGCGCTGTGTAAGTTCCGACGGCTGGGCCTTAAGCACGGCCGATGCCGCGTTAATCCGCGCATCGAGTTCCTGCACGAAGCGCACGGCGTTGTCGCCGGTGATCGCCTCCACGCGGCGAATCCCGGCCGCGACGCCGCCTTCCATCACGATCTTGAACAAGCCGATGTCACCCGTGCGCTGCACATGCGTGCCACCGCAAAGCTCACGCGAGAAACCGAGGTCGAGCACACGCACTTCGTCGCCGTATTTTTCGCCGAACAGCGCCATTGCGCCTCCCTTCACGGCTTCGTCGTACGGCATGACACGTACGATACCCGGCGCGTTTGCCAGCACTTCCGCGTTGACGATTTCTTCCACGCGACGAATCTGCTCGTCGGTCATGGGCGCGTTGTGCGCGAAGTCGAAGCGCGTCTTGTCCGGATCGACGAGCGAGCCCTTCTGTTGCACATGGCTGCCCAGTACTTCGCGCAGCGCCCGGTGCATCAAGTGCGTCGCCGAGTGATTGCGGGCGGTGCGAAGACGGCGAACCGTATCGATTTCCGCCTTCACCACGTCGCCCACTTTCAGCGTGCCCTGCTCGACGGTGCCGTGATGGCCAACGACGTCGGACTGAACCTTGAGGGTGTCGGCAACCGCGAAACGCACCGCGGCGTTCGCGAGCACGCCCTGATCGCCTGCCTGGCCGCCCGATTCGGCATAGAACGGCGTGTGATCGAGCACGACGACGGCCTGCTGGCCGACCTGCGCTTCTCTCACCGATGTACCGTCAACGTAGAGCGCGACCACTTTGGCGTCGTCGAAAATTTGGTCTTCGTAGCCGTGGAACGTGGTTTTCGCACCCGCGTAATCCAGGCCTTGCGCCGATTTGAACTTGCCGGCCGAACGCGCTTGTTCGCGTTGACGCGCCATGGCTTCGTCGAACGCTGCTTCGTCGACGGTGATGCCGCGCTCGCGGCAAACGTCGGCGGTCAGGTCCAGCGGGAAACCGAAGGTGTCGTGCAGCTTGAACGCGAGTTCGCCGTCCAGCTGCTTCGAGCCCTTGGCGTCGAGCGTGGCAAGTTCGGTTTCAAGCATCGACATACCGTGTTCAATGGTCTCGAAAAAGCGTTCTTCTTCCTGCCGCAGAACGTCCGTGACGCGGGTTTGCGCGTCCTTGAGTTCCGGATAGGCCGAGCCCATTTCCTCGACCAGATCGGCCACGAGCTTATGGAAAAAAGCGCCTTTGCGGCCGAGTTTGTAGCCGTGGCGGATAGCGCGGCGCACGATCCGGCGCAGCACATAACCGCGGCCTTCGTTGCCTGGAATCACGCCATCGACGATCAGGAACGAGCATGCACGAATGTGGTCCGCGATCACCTTCAACGAATTGTTGGTGAGATCCGCCGTGCCCGTTTCGCGGGCGGCGGCCTTGATCAGCGTCTGAAACAGGTCGATTTCGTAGTTGCTGTGCACATGTTGGAGCACGGCGGCGAGGCGTTCGAGGCCCATGCCGGTGTCCACGCTCTGCTTGGGCAGCTTCGTCATGTTGCCCTGGACGTCGCGATTGAACTGCATGAACACGAGATTCCAGATCTCGATGAAGCGGTCGCCGTCCTCTTCCGGGGATCCCGGCGGGCCGCCCCACACTTCCGGGCCGTGGTCGTAGAACACTTCCGAGCACGGGCCGCACGGGCCGGTGTCGCCCATGGTCCAGAAGTTATCCGATGCGTAGCGCGCGCCCTTGTTGTCGCCGATGCGGATGATTCGCTCTTTCGGCACGCCGATTTCGTTTTCCCAGATGGCGAATGCTTCGTCGTCTTCCTGGTAGACCGTGACGGTGAGCTTGTCCGCGGGCAGGCCGTAGACCTTGGTGAGCAGTTCCCAGCAGTAGTGGATCGCGTCGCGCTTGAAATAGTCGCCGAACGAGAAATTGCCCAGCATTTCGAAGAACGTGTGATGACGGGCCGTGTAGCCGACGTTTTCGAGATCGTTGTGCTTGCCGCCGGCGCGGACGCTGCGCTGTGAGGTCGTGGCGCGCGAATAGGGGCGGGTCTCCGTGCCAAGGAAAACGTCCTTGAACTGAACCATGCCGGAGTTTACGAAAAGCAACGTGGGATCATTGCCCGGCACAAGGCTGGACGAGCGCACGATCGTGTGGCCCTTCGATTCAAAGAACTTGAGGAATTTCTCGCGGATGTCGGCGGCTTTCATGGCGTGCAGGTCTGCTGTTTTGTACGGTTGGTCGCTCTCGCGCGAGGGACGATGCCGGGTGCCAAAATGGGATTGTCGATTATACGGGGTTTAGGTGGGGTTTTCGCTCGCGCCGGTGGACGGGGGTGGGTTTCGGCGGTCGTAGCAAGGTGATGAGGTTGATGTGGCAGTGGGTTGGGTCAGTGCCCCGGCTTGCTGCTTTTCAGGTTTTTGCGCGTTTAACGTTAGCTGTTTTCTTTATCACTATTAGCCACTGCGCGTGGCAGCGCGTCATTTCTTTGTCCAAAGCGAAAAAGAAACGAAGCAAAGAAAACGCTTTCACCGCTCTACCCTAAGTGTCCACAGCGTGCAGTTTTCATTCATAGGTGCCCCAAAAGCACGGTGCTCGCCAGAGCCACGGATGTGTGAAACCCTCCTTCTCGCGAATCCTGACACGAACACGCTTTGCCCCGTACGCGCTCGGGCAAGCACCATTCGCCCTGAAACCCGCACGGCCTCACCGTTTCCGTCCAGGATCCTTCTCGCTGGTTCAGTCTTCGCCGAATCTGCTCAATGCGCTCGCTGTGCTCAATCCGTTCGGTCGTGCAACCGCCGAGGACGGTTGTCGGAGCGCACGAGCCTCCTCTTACCTCACGCCTGCCCCAATCAGCCCGCCCGCCGCCGCGCCCGCCACCGTTCCGAGTGGACCGCCCGTCAATACGTAACCTAAAGCGCCGCCGGCGGCCGCTCCAATGCCCGCGTGCGCCTGCGTGCGGTTCATCGCGCACGCGGAAATTGAAGCGACAAACACGCCAATCGCCGCAACCCGTGCAACCCGAAAAGAAACCCGCGTGATCTTGTTCATCATGAAATTTTCCTTTTGTCGTCAATACCACCCACACCCCGAACCTTTCAATTTCATTATTTCGGAACGCGAGGCTATCTTAAAATCCTCCCGTCGATGCCGACAATTCGATTTACGTCCCGTTACGCCGAATACATGCTGTATTGAAACCGCCATGATCTCGTTACAACCGTTCTACGACGGCGCGAGGCGTCCGGATGTCGCAGCCGCGCCGCACATCGCGGCTAAATCCCGGCCTGCGCTGTCCTGTCCCTCTCGCTAAGGTAGAATCGAAAGACCAGATAAGTCTTACCGAACGCAAGCCGCACGTCTTCAACGCTAGCGCCCTCGTCCGCTCTCTCTTTCTCGCATGAACACCGATCGCAACGACGCCCCGGCGGTAAACAATTTCATCCGCAATATCATTGACGAAGACAATCGCAACGACAAATGGTCGCAGCGGGTCGAAACTCGTTTTCCACCCGAGCCGAACGGCTATCTGCACATCGGTCACGCGAAGAGCATTTGCGTCAATTTCGGGATCGCGCGTGATTACGGCGGCGTCTGCCACCTTCGTTTCGACGACACAAACCCGGAAAAGGAAAGCGTCGAATACGTCGATTCCATCATCGACGCCGTCAAGTGGCTCGGCTTCGACTGGAACAAGGACGGCACCGAACACCTGTACTTCGCCAGCGACTACTACGACAAGCTCTACGAATTCGCCGAACTGCTGATCGAACGCGGCCAGGCTTATGTCGACAGCCAAACAGCCGAAAAGATGCGCCTGACGCGCGGCTCGGCCCAGGAACCCGGCAAGAATTCGCCGTTCCGCGACCGCACGCCGGAAGAAAACCTGGACCTGTTCCGCCGCATGAAAGCGGGCGAGTTCAAGGAAGGCGAGCACGTGCTGCGCGCGAAAATCGACATGGCGTCGCCGAATTTCAACATGCGCGATCCAGTCATCTACCGGATTCGTTTTGCGCATCACTACCGGACCGGCGACACGTGGTGCGTCTACCCCATGTACGACTACACGCACTGTGTATCGGACGCGCTCGAAAACATCACGCATTCGCTGTGTACGCTCGAGTTCGAAGATCATCGTCCGCTGTACGACTGGTTCCTGAATCAACTCGCCGATGACGGCAAGTTCACCCGTCCACTGCCGCAGCAGATCGAGTTCTCCCGCCTGAACCTGACCTACGCGATCACCAGCAAGCGCAAGCTGCTGCAGCTCGTGACGGAAAATCATGTCGATGGCTGGGACGACCCGCGCATGCCGACTATCGTAGGTGTTCGGCGCCGGGGTTTCACGCCCGAAAGCATCCGGCTCATGTGCGATCGCGTGGCGGTGACGAAGGTGGATTCGTGGATCGACATGAGCGTGCTGGAAGGCGCATTACGCGATGATCTCGACGAAAAGGCGCCCCGCGCAATCGCGGTGCTGGACCCGCTGAAGCTGATCATCGACAACTATCCGGAAGGCACGAGCGAAATGTGCAGCGCGCCGGTTCATCCGCATCATCCCGAGCGTGGCACCCGCGAATTTCCGTTTTCGCGGGAGTTGTGGATCGAGCGCGAGGACTTCCAGGAAGTGCCGAAGAAAGGCTATTTCCGTTTGTTCCCAGGCAACAAGGTGCGGCTGAAGTACGGCTTCGTCGTGGAGTGCACCGGCGCGGACAAGGATGAAAACGGCAACATCACGGCCGTGCACTGCACGTATTTCCCCGACAGCAGGTCGGGCACGGAAGGCGCGAACAGCTATAAGGTCAAGGGCACCATTCACTGGGTCAGCGCAGAAGGCGCGTATGAAGCCGAGGTACGGATCTACGACCGCCTCTTCAAAGAGCCGCAACCCGGTGCTGGCGGCGCGGAATTTCTCGATGCGCTGAACCCGGACTCGAAGCGCATCGTGCGCGCTTATCTCGAACCGGGCGCGCGTCAGGCAAACGCTGAAGATCGCTACCAGTTCGAACGCCACGGCTATTTCGTCGCTGACCGTATCGATTCGAAACCCGGCTCGCCGGTGTTCAATCGCATTGTCAGCCTGCGCGATAGCTGGACCAAGCCGGCTTAAAATCATCGGCGCGTCCCGTCGGACGCTCACACTTGTTGTGGGGGATGCTTTGCAACGCAGCTTGCCAAGGTCGTTCGTCCGCGCGCTGCGCGCGTCGTGTGCGTTGTGTTCCTTTGTGCTGCTAATCGGGGCGGTGCAAACCGCTTTCGCGGGCAATGTCGACCAGTCCTCGCCCACGTTACGCAAGATCGCCGAGAACAACGCGATTGTTCTCGGCGTGCGCGAGTCGTCGGTACCCTTCTCGTATCTCGACGCGAACGGGCACTCCATCGGCTATTCGCAGGCTATTGCACTCAAGATCGTCGACGAAGTCCGGCTTCGCCTGCAAACACCCCGGCTCGCCGTGAGCACGGTGACGGTTACGTCGGCGAACCGATTGTCGTATGTGGTGAATCACCAGATTGACCTGGAGTGCGGATCGACCGCTCATATTCGTGATCGAGAGCAATTGGTCGCGTTCTCGAACAGCATCTTCAGCTACGGCATCCGGATGGTGGTGAAGCGCAAATCCGGCATCCGCAACTACGACGATCTCACCGGCAAGACCGTATCGACAACAGCCGGCACGTCCGATGAACAGCTTCTACGGGAACTGTCACGGAACCGGAAACTGGATCTGAAGATCTTCAGCGCGAAAGACCATGCAGAAGCGTTCGATGCCGTGAAAACCGGCCGCGCTGTAGCGTTCGTCATGGACGATCCGCTGCTTTACGGAAAGATCGCCCAGGAAGGTCCGGCTCAAAACGAGTACATGGTCACGGGCGACTCGCTCGCGCACGAGTCCTACGCATGCATGATGCGCAAGGGAGACCCAATCTTCAAGAAACTGGCCGATGACGTGATTGCCGGCATGGAGCGCTCCGGCGAAGCCGAACGGCTCTACGACCGGTGGTTCATGCAGGCCATTCCCCCCGACAACATCAACCTGCGGTTCCCCTTGTCGCCGGAAATGAAAGCGATGTTCGCTAATCCCAACGATCACAGCTCCGACGACTAGCTGGTCAAGCCGCCAGCCTTCCGGCTCAGGCAAGCGTCTGGTGCAGTTCAGTCAGCGACAGCGTTGTCTGGAATAAGCGCGCGAGGCTCCGGCTTGCGAACTGATCGACGTCGATCGGCGTAACCCATCTGTACGCGTCCATTTCGGGGATCATCACACCGTCCCGGCGACGCGGGAAATACGATTCGCAGACGCACTCTTCGAGCTTCACTTCGTCGTCGGTCACTCGCACCGCGAACAGATGCAGATCCTTGTCGCGGCGATAAACAAACCGCCCCAGATCCTTCAAGCGCTCTGCTTTCATCACGATGCCCGTCTCTTCCACGAGTTCCCGCAACGCCGCTTCCACGGGTTGTTCGTCCACCTCACCCTGGCCTTTCGGGATGTCCCAGTGAGAGGTCTCGGTCGCGTGGCAAAGCAACACGTCGCCTTGCGTGTTAAGAATCACAATGCCGCACGAAACTGTCCGGTCGGTCATTTAAGCGGCCTTCCAGATTGGCGATACCCCGCGACGGGAGACTTCGAGATGTTTAAAACAGGTCACTGTTTCAACAATGCCCATTTACCGCCGTCCGTCTTGCAAGCGGTCGGTGCCCAGGTCTGCGTCTGCCCCTTGGCGTGAGCCACCATGGTGAGCTTGCGGCACGTACGATCGCCGTCCTTCTTCGTATCCGACGGCGTGATCGTGCCGTTGATGGCAACTGAATTACCTGCGCCTTCGTTATTCCAGTCGAGCGACTCGCCGTCTTGTTTGGTGTCGAGCGCCGAGTGCGCCGCGTTGTTGAGCGCCTGCAAGTCGCGCTGCTTCATGTAGGTGATCGGCGTGTTGTTGAGAAACCCGAGGTTGGCCGCGTGCGCCGCACCGCTGGCAAGCACGACACAGCTTGCGATCAGTTGCACAGCAAGTTTCACGGAGACGCGCTTTAGCGCGCTAGATGGATATGACATGAAACACTCTCCCTCGTTGGTATTGATATTGAGCTTCGCGGGTATCAGACAGCGTGACTGCATTATTCGCGACCATTGCCATAATCGCGTTTCAAAAAAATCCGAAACGGTCGGGATCAACTGATAAAACACGATCATCTGGCGTCGAGGATAGCATGAGGACATACGGACTTTGCAAGCGTCCAACGTCCGCCAAATGGCCATGCGCTGTGATTTTCAGAGCAAACGACGACTATCTCAGAAGTGTCTGATATTGGAATTTGAGACGGAAAACTAAGATCGAAGGCTTGTTGATTACGCCTCGATTCCGATCATGGACCTCCTTCTCGCCACCGCTCAGACTCCCACGCTCTACCAGTGGCTTTGCA
This sequence comes from Caballeronia eucalypticola, assembly GCF_047608185.1. NCBI lineage: Bacteria > Pseudomonadati > Pseudomonadota > Betaproteobacteria > Burkholderiales > Burkholderiaceae > Caballeronia > Caballeronia eucalypticola. Next base: position 9,708 of record NZ_JBLKRU010000020.1, on the reverse strand, counting down.
TCGCCATTATCGCGTGTGCAATCACGATGCCCAGGGGCCTCATAGCAATGGACCGGATGCTGGCCAGACGGCCGGAGCGGTCCGAGTGGTCAGGCTGCTCCTACGTTCCCAACCCACGTGGCGCAGCAACACGGCCGTCAATCTGGCCGCGCGTGATGACCGCCATAGGCGGCGCGTTCTGGATTGGCGCATTGCTCACATTGGTGATTTTATGCCAGCAACTCACTCCCTAGTCTTCTCGCAATCCGACATGAATCAAGGGCAGCTTCGGCTGCCTTTTTCTATTGTCGAACAGTTTCGCATTTCCGCTTTTTCGCAATCCGTCATTAGCTTCGAAGCATCGCTTATTCGACGCACAAACTCATCGCCGCTATGGTCGACGCTATCTCTTCTTCCACGTAAATCTCCATGAAAAAGCTGGGTTTGTTGTCGTCGTTATCAGGGTTATGGGTCGCCGCTGCGTTCGCTTTGTTGCCATTGTCTGCGTCGGCGCAAGATGCGGCGAATGCACCTGCAAAGCAATTGCGGATCGGTTTTCAGAAAGCCGGTTTGCTAGCCGTGCTCAAGGCCCAGGGTTCACTCGAACAAAAGCTCAAGCCGCTCGGCTATACGGTCAGCTGGTACGAGTTTCCCGCCGGGCCGCAACTGCTTGAAGCACTCAATACGAACAACATCGATTTTGGCTACACCGGCGCGCCGCCGCCCATTTTTGCGCAGGCCGCGGGTGTGAATTTTGTGTATGTCGGCGCGGAGCCGGGAGGAGAAACCAACGAGGCGCTGTTCGTCAAAGCCAACTCCCCCGTTCATTCGCTGGCCGAGCTAAAAGGCCGGCGCATCGCGCTGCAAAAGGGATCAAGTTCGAACTTCCTGCTGCTGGCGGTACTTCAGAAAGCGGGCCTGAAACTCGACGATATCCAGCCGGTTTATCTCGCGCCCGCAGACGCACGGGCGGCCTTCGAAAACGGCGATGTCGATGCGTGGATCGTCTGGGACCCATACTATGCCGCCGCGCAGAAAGCGTTGTCCGTGCGCACGCTTGCGGACTACACCGGGTTGCCGAAGCCGTTCAATTTCTACGAAGCTACGCGTAGTTTCGCCGCCCAAAATCCACAGGCGGTGCGTGCCGTGATCGATCAGTTGCGGACGACCGGTGCGTGGGTCACGCAGCATCCCGCGGACACGGCGGCGTTGCTGGCGCCGAAAGTCGGACTGGATGAAGCGCTGGTGGAAACGTGGATACGCCGGGTGCCGTATGCCGCGACGCCGATCGACGAGAAGATTGTCACGACTCAGCAGGGTGTGGCGGACGCATTCTATCGCGCGAAGCTGATTCCGAAGGCGGTGACGGTGAAGGACAACGTGTGGCAGGACCAGAACGCGCTGACTGCGCGATAGGCGAAATGTCTTTTGCAGCGATGGCGTGATCGTATGAGCACGCCCCGCTAAACATCACGCGATGCTTCGGTTTCGCACGCCCGAGGCGTTGAGACGAACCCGAGGTCCTGGTACGGCAGGAGGGACTCGAACCATTATATGTATTTGCGCGTTCGCGGTTGGGTGAGTGAGTGAGTGAGCAGGACAGTACGAAGGCCGCCAGGTGAGCGTCACAACGATGCGAAGTCACTCATGGATGTCGGTAGCCAACATGCAGCTGCGTGCGTGTTCGCGGGCTGAGCATTAGCCAACGCTTTTCACTCATTCTGATGCCATGTGCCAGGCGATAGGCGATAGGCGATAGGCGGCTAAGGCAAGCAAACACCCAGCGAAACATATTGACCCGAATATTGTGCTGATAATTGCAAAAGCCATATGGTTGTTTCCCCAACCGGCATTTTTAGCGGAGACGCTGGGCGCCCAGCGGCATAGTCACAAATGAGAGACCGGTGAAGCGGGGGGGCTGAAAAAGCCAGAGGGCGCGGTAATAACATCAAAGAATTGGAACGAGAGTTATCCATCTTTGCCGATTGATGCTCGCATTCGATTTCGCGTACTGAAACGTTAGCCTACCTGCAATCAATTCTCCTAGAGAAGAACTGAATACTTTAATGGCGTATTATTATCGGTCCAGCGTAAAGCCTACGGACCGCTGCTCTGCGCGCGCGGGAGCTATCACCGCCCGCTCAAACGCGGCCCGGTCGCCTATGACGACGATTTGCTCCTCGGCCCTCGTTAATGCGGTATATATCAAAGCGTGGTCCAACAGCTTGCTATCGTCAACTACGAAACAAACGCGTTTAAATTGTGAACCTTGCGCTTTATGCACACTAATAGCATAGCCCAGGCCAAGACAATCGCGAGCCTCACGCCTAGAAAACATGTGCTGCTGCCCTTCAAATTCGGCAAGAAACATATCGTCGCGCGTCAGCGTGACGATTCGTCCGAGAGCTCCATTCATTAAGCTCCGTTCATAATCGTTGACCATGTGAACAACTGGCTCGCCCGACACAAATTGCGTCGCATTGCAACCCTTAGTTGCCTCGAAGTGGAACATTTGATTGATTTTACGTACGCCAGCACGTCCGACGTTTGTCGCAGAGAGAATTTGCCAATCATCTCCATGCCAACTTCGAGCGATAAGTGAGAGATACTTCGATACATCTCCCTGTTCGCACTCCAAAAAGCTAGCGCCAGAGTGCTTACCGCTAAACGGCGTGAACTCAGGAATTAGGTGTTCACGTACGGAAGCTGCAAGTGCGGGAATGCCCGTGTCATCTGCTTGCCGAAATTGCCGGCGGAGGTTCGCCTGTGCTACACGCGCGGTTGTGACCAAGCGATGAAAAATAAGTCCGATGCCAATCGGCGGCAGCTGCGCCGGGTCGCCTACTAATAGCAATCTGAAGGTAGCCGGACAATAGCGCAAAATTTGATATAACGTCGGAGCGTCTATCATTGATGCCTCGTCGATAATGATGAAGCCGTTAATAGGCAAACGAATCCTTTTTGTTCGGACCTCCGAAAGAAACTTTGCAATAGTCATCGTCGGAAAGCCGGTGATTGCTCCCAAACGTTGTGCGGCTCTGCCGGCCAACGCAAGTAAGAACACCGGGATTTTCCGCTCAAAGGAGATTTCGGCAATTACTTTCAGCACTGAAGTCTTTCCTACGCCGGCACCACCGGTCAACAAGCTGAACCTGTGTTTAAACGGCAGTTCGACTGCTGCGCGTTGTTCAGCGTTTAAACGAATCCAACGACCCTTCGATAGAAATACGCTCAACGCTTCAACGCGCGCAAAAACGCGTTCGGTCTCGTCAAAACCTGCGGTGTGTTGCATTAGTGCTTCAAGCCGCTTCGCGATTGTTCGTTCCAATACAGCAGCTCCGGCGGTTTGGAAACCTTCTTCATTCGTGCCCGTCACCACGCCCATTGATACGCTGGTGAATATGGCAGCCTTCGCGGCTCCCCGGCCTAAACGTTGTCCTACCCCTTTACTCAATTCCGTGTAGCTCAATAATGTGTGTGATTGCCGGAGGCCCACGTATAAGGTGGCTTCCACAGCGCCTACGCAACGACGCACATCGTTGCGAGCTATCCCAAGTTTCATCGCGGCGCCGTCGACTTGCGTCCAGTTCGCAAAAGCTAGCATCAGGTATGGGTTTGACGTCAGCCTGGACTTGGCGTGCACTCCCCAAATCCTCGATAACTTGGTAGCTAATCCTGCGTCGAAGCCGTTACAGTCGAGAAATTCGATTAATTCGCATTCGCACGTCTTCTGGGCCCACACATCTACAATTTGCTGCGCTGTTCTCGTGGATAAGACCTCGGATAGGGACTTTGTGTCCCCTGCGGACAAAATCCCGCCCAGCCGCTCGCCGAACGCGGCCCATAGTTGCTTCGCATTTACTTCGCCGATTCCTGTAAACGAAGCAGCGAGAAATCGGACCAGAAGCCTGCCCCGAGGTAGCTTGTATCGGCAACTTTGCGCTTGCAATTGGCGGCCATGCCGTACATCGTCGTGCATCACACCGGTGACGGTCCAAGCTTCGCCTGCAATAGGAACTCGGAACAATGCGCGCGGCGGCGCGACCACCTTGACCAACCCGCCCGTAGCATCTTTGCCGACGAATATTGCTGCGCCCCCGTCGGTCTCGCTTATCACACGCTTTACGACGATTGAACATTCAACAAGCTTTTGATTAGAAAGAGGTGGCATCGTTGACTCCGGTTCTCAGACGCGGAATCCCGTTGCCAGACTAAAGTCAATCCGGGCAGCATCCATTTCCAAATCTGCCACCCGTTCGCGCAGGTCGTGGTTATCAGCAGTTAGTACAGCGATGAGCTGGTTGGCATGATGCAGCTCTCGCTCAGTCCGGCGGGACCCTCTTTCCTCATCGAATGTGGGTGCAGATTTTTCTCGACTAGCGGTTTGCGTTGCCAATTGCGGCGGGGCCGTTTTTTGAGCCCGCGATAGATTGATTTCTTGTAACCAGCTATCGAGATAACGCTTCACAGGGAGATTTTGGTAGAACGTACATTTCGGGATTTTTGTCATACGGGATAACTCCGAGACGTTTGGCACGCCAGGGCGAGAGCATGGCATAGTCCCCGTTTCGGTTTTATACCTGTGAAACATCTCAAGGTAATTAGCACCGATGTCCCTACCGCTCCTAGCGATTTTAGATTCCTTCATTTTTCTTTAGCCACTCAAAAAAAGCGTCTGATAAAGGAGGCGCAACGACCACATTGTTTCTCATGCGAGAAAGGTCAATTACGGACCGCGTCTCTGGATTTGCCGAAAGCGCAACCTCCATATGACTAAGTACTAAATGAAGTGCTTGACAAGTCCGAATAAATTTCAAATTCGCTTCTTCGAAGCGAATCTTCCACTCATCCTCTTCCGAGTCACCGGGTCTACTTTTGTCTTCGGAAAGAGCAGGTTGTTGTCCTGCTACGCACAGCTTTAAGCGCTCATTTTCACGACGCAGATTTGTGACTTCCAGCACGTTAGTAATGGAGGATGGGTAAAGTGAATCGCGATTCACGTCCATCGGCATGGATTTACGGTCAATTGTCGCTTGCCAAAACTTCTCTAAAAGCACCCGATAACGTGCGTTGCGCATCAGTGTGGACGCCACGCATCGTCCCGGACCCAACATAGTAAGGTGCGCGGCAACCATGGTTGCCACATCCGTTCTGAACTCAAATTTCAGCCGAGCGAGCGAAAGCGTTTTTAGGTATTTATTTATCTGTTCTTCTCGCTTCGTCTGTTCTGCGTCTTGATGATGGAATGTATTTGCCTGCTTTGCCATGGTAATGTCTATCCCAAAAGCTCAGGAGCTTGGTTCGAATAGGCAACTAAATGATTGTCAGTATTTATAAGCTCAAGCACTTCGTCACTGCTAAGCTTATTGGCTTGAACGATAGTCCGGATTAAGCCAGCCAATTCGCCGGCAACATTTGTCGGCACCTCACTAGTGAGCGCCCTCCCAACATTTCCTGAACGGGCTAGCAACTGCCGTCGAATAAGGTCGAATCTCGCACGCATTTGCGGACTCTCAAGCGTCGGATAGGCAACACATTCCCGAAGGCGCTCCAACGTAAACGAAGTGAGATTTGACGGAACAACCACCCGGCTCAGGTCTTGGATTATCATTTCTGGCTTCTGTACCGTCCACCTGCGTGAATCCTGTCCGTTCTTAATTCTGGCCAGTTGAATGTTCAACGTATTTTCGGCAACCCTCCAACCGGTCTCTTCCTCCGCTAATCTCACCCGCTCCAAATCGAGTCTGTCTAATTCGTCATTGCTATAGGGACAGGGAGTGGCAACAAGAGCCGTTTCAATCTTTTTCGTCAACTCCATCTCCATTTCCCCGAATTGCTTCACCTTAGCGCTGACGGCGGTCAAATGGTCAATAGAGCGCACCGCACACTCGCAGAGCCCACAGCGTCCGAAACCTTTATATTTGATAACAATCTCGTTAGGACACATATTGCCATATGGACAAATCTCCGTTTTGTTCTCTGCTGCGTTGACGCCACCCGTCTCACGTAGGACGTCTAGGCCCGTTGCCCCGCTGGAGCTCATAGTGATGCTTATACATCCATATGAGACGAGCGTCTCGGCGAGGTTGCTGCGGAAGCTTTTAGAGAAGTGCGAATTAACGTGGTCTGCAGCTATGAATCGAGCACTCGAAGATTCTGCTGAATTAATAAATTCCAGCGAAGCCGTTGTAGATACACGTGTTCGAAGCGCCATTGCCTGATGTGTCCTCTCCAACTGCAATGCCTCCTCATCGAGTTTAACGTAGATAGAGACTGTCGCTGCAGTCTGACCGGTAATGTATTTCCCAATCAAATCAGCTGGCAGTATCGTAATGTATTGCGATACGACATTAATTCTCGCACTGTGTGGCGTTATCATAGTTGCGGGTTCAACCAAGCACACGTCGTGACAGTTCTTTCCATATTTGTAGCGTTTCTCTACAAGTTCGATGTCATCGCATTTAATGTTAGGCGGCAATAATTTAAACATTTTATGCTTTCCAGCTTCATCAATATCCGGTAACATTTTCTGTATCTCTAAAAGAACTGATTTCCAAACCTTTTGATATCTTGTGTCGCTATGCGGTCGACCATTTGCAGACGCGGAAAAAAGAGGAAGTATTTTCGGCCATTTTGTTTTTTTGTTATCTTCGTAAAATCTTAATTTCGTAAAACCAGGCATATCAATAAGCTCACGCCATGCCCTCTGGCTCCTTAATACTTCTATCACACGCATACGAACTCGCGGCTCCCAAGCATGGATTTTGACTTTGTCCGTGTTGACGTGCAATTGGGTGAACTCTATTTCCTCTGGCGTCACCAGGCTATCGAACTTGGTCGCGTCAAGCCATTGAACGTGCTGATGACGAAGTCCCGTATGCAAGGCGACAATAATTTGATTTACTGCGTGCGGTTGAGGGAGAAACATACGTTGACAATCGACAAATTTGGTACTTTTAATCCTTGTAGGCCGAATTGCCATACAATTTGGTATTGACTGCAAGCGAATGGTTTTTTCTCGGAAGAACAAGACCGGACTCAAACCAACAACGTTTGCGAGCTCAGCTACGTCGAGCGCTTCTACCTTGTTGTTGAAACTGCGTTCTAGTTGAGAATTGGACATCTCACCATTCAACACCAGGTCCGTTACCCTGTCTTGATAAGTTTTAAGGGCCTCGAAATAATCCAAAAATAATGAAAAGAGACGCCGAGGTACCGGCATTTTGTTTGTGCCATGGCTTCTGGATAAGGCAGGATATTCTTCACGCCACAATGGTTGAGAAAAACCTTCGCATCCCGGCAACTCATCTCGGTGTCTTTCAAGGAATCCGAAAAACTTTTCGAGTTGTAGCAACAGGGCGTAATGGTAAGTTTCTTTCCATTTGCGCTTTTCGGCTAGGTGCGCGAGCATTTCCATCAGAGTGCAAGGAGCCGGCTCTGTCGAAACCGAGATGCGTGTTACAAAGACGCTCGTAAGGAATTGGTTGGGCCACTCGGGAAAGTTAAGTGTCGTATCCGGGTTATCCTTAAACCAGTAAAGAAGATATTGGAATAGATAGATATTTAAGTAACCTAAAGCTTGTTCGACTCCTTTGAGCTTCTCCCGAACGGTCTTATCCCAATACAGCTGACCCAGCCTTATCCAATTAACAGAAACTTTCCTAAAATCGACGTTTAGCCCAGGCATCTCCGAGATAAGCGAGATTGCTTCGGGTGAAGCGTTACCGGGCATAGTCGAAACTAATCTATCAAATGGGCCGACAACCGCGTCCGATATCTTCGAAGCACGCTCCTTCTCTATCCCAACAAGTGACTTTGCGCGGCCTTTCGCGGATTGCAACCTGCGCAGTGATAAAGAACCATCCCAATCATCGACACTAATAGGAAACTCCTGGCCGTAGCGCACGCTTAAGACATCGACGAGCGCGCGGTAAGGGAGCACATGACTATGGGCCGTTAGACTAGGAGCTCGTTCGGATATTGCGACCAAATCCTTAAGCGATGCGTCCCCCGGACAACGCCAGCCAGTCGCAAGAAGAAGCTTTGTTGCATATGAAACGAACCAGCCCCTCCGGGTTGGATTTGTGCCGATAGACTCAAACGCAGGGTGGGGCAAGTCAGTGCTTTGTGGTAGTAAAGAGCGAACAAACGACAGCAATTCTGGACACAAATTTGTAACGAACGTGTTTAGGTGAGGGTTTTTTGCAGAGGTCGGCCAGTCAAAACCCAGCGGTAGAATAATCCATCCGGTTATACACATCTCGTAGCCCAAGGCGTCGTGCGCGGAAGAACGCGTTTACTTTCAATGACGTAGCGCTGCGCTTGTAAACTTTCAGCGGATCGCGTTTACTCTTGCTTTTTGAGTGGACGCATTGGTCACCGAATCGACGCCCTGGACCCAGACGGAATTCAAACAGCTCGAGCTCGGCGATGCGCGCCTGAACAAGCGAGCGAGGCTTTTGATGGAAAGAATGGCGGCCGACCCGATGGCCAGCGTGCCCAAGGCATGCCAGGGCTGGGGCGAGACGATGGCGGCGTACCGCTTCTTCGACAACGACAAGGTCGAATGGCATGCAATTTTGGAGCCGCATTGGCAGCAGACGCAGGAGCGCATGCAGGCCCATCGTGTCGTGCTCTGCGTGCAGGACACATCAGAGCTGGATTTCAATGGACAAGGCGCGATCGGACTCGGGCCGCTGAGCTATGAAGCCCAGCGGGGCATGTATCTGCACCCGACCTACGCGGTTACGCCGCAGCGCGAGCCGTTGGGCATTCTGGATGCGTGGATGTGGGCGCGGGAGAAGAAGGACGAATCCGGCAAGCGTGGCGGACTCAAGGAGAGTGTGCGCTGGATCGAGGGCTATGAGCGCATTGCCGAAATGGCGCCGAGCCTGCCCTCCACGCGTTTGGTGTATGTGGCCGACCGCGAAGCGGATCTGATGTCGCTGATGTTGCGAGCGCAGGAGCTGGGCACGCCGGCCGACTGGCTGGTACGAGCCGCTCATAATCGCTGCCTGCCGGAGGGAGACAAGCTGTGGGAGCGCACGAGCCGTGGGGAAGCTGTCGGGCAAATCGCCTTCACGATGGCTTCGCGCCATGGCGTCAAAGCACGCACGGTGCGCCAGCATCTGTGGGTGCAACGCGTGGAGTTGCCCGCGGGCAAAGGCAAGTGCATCGCTGCGACGTGCCTGGTCGCGCGCGAGTTCGAGGCTCCTGCGGGCGTTAAGCCGATCGAATGGCGTCTGTTGACCAATCGCACGGCCAGCACGGTGGAGGAGGCAGTCGAACTGATCGATTGGTATCGAGCGCGCTGGGAAGTGGAAATCTTGTTCAACATCCTGAAGAACGCGTGCCGTGTCGAGGCGCTTCAGTTGGGCACGATCGAACGGCTCGAGCGCGCGTTAGCGCTGTTTCTGGTGGTGGCTTGGCGTGTGGCTTATTTGATGCGGCTCGGACGAACCTGCCCGGATCTGGACGCGCACCTGTTCTTCGATCCCGATGAAATTCGCTCCGCCTACCTGCTCACGAAAACCCGAGCGCCGGCCCAACCGAAGCTCAACGAAGTATTGCGACTGATCGCGCGCCTGGGAGGTTTCCTTGGCCGCAAGGGCGATGGCGAACCCGGAGCAAAGACCATCTGGCTCGGCCTCCGAGAAGTTCATGTCGCTGCAAAAACATTGCGCCTCTTACGCGACGACGATGGTGACGACACTTCTGTATAAGGGAATG
>NZ_JBLKRU010000019.1:0-150390 GCF_047608185.1 Caballeronia eucalypticola | reverse complement strand
TGCGTATGCGCCGCATTTACGACCAGTTAAGCCGCTGTCGTGCCGGGCAACAACCTGTCAAACTCCCGTTTGACAACGCCATAGCACTCGCAAACGCGTTCTTCCACGCCAGTTCGATTCAATACCTCGATGTGCCCGTGGCTATAGCGGATAAGCCCCGCCTCTTGTAGCTTGAGCGCTGCTTCGGTTACGCCTGAGCGCCGAACACCGAGCATGTTCGCAATGAGTCCTTGTGTCATTTTGAGTTCGTTGGAAGGCAGTCGGTCAATGCTCAGCAAAAGCCACCGACACAATTGTTGGTCGATGGAATGATGGCGATTGCATACGGCCGTTTGCGCCATCTGCGTGATTAACGCCTGTGTATATCGTAGCAACAGGCGCTGAACCGGTCCGGCTCGACGAAACTCCTCTTTCAGAACATGCGCTCCCAGTCGATACGCTTCCCCGGCGCTTTGCACCACGGCTCTGCTTGGGGTCGTTTCCCCGCCCATAAATAGCGAAATTCCGACCAGTCCCTCGTTGCCAACAATCGCGATTTCCGCTGATGCACCATCCTCAAGAACATAAAGCAACGATACGATTGAGGTGGTCGGAAGATAGACATGCTCGAGTTGATCCCCAGACTCGTACACGACTTTACCAAGCGGCATTTTAACTAGCACTAAATGCGGCAATAGCCGGTCCAACTCAGCCTTTGGCAGCACCGACAAAAGACAATTTTCTCTAGGCTTTTCGCTACTCACCATAGTGGCCTCAAAAGTTAAACTGGAAAGTGCCGGGTTTGGCGGCCGCAGAACACAGCTCATCGAAGGTGAAACCACAAGCAGCTTACCGCGTCATAGATGCCGCTATTTTCTCCGCCACCATAATGATGGGCGCGTTGATGTTGGCGGACGGAACCTTCGGAAGGATCGAACCGTCGACGATACGCAGGTTGCTGACGTGATGTACGCGGCCAAGCTCGTCGGTCACGGCGTTTTCGTCGGTACCCATCCGGCACGTGCTCGTCGGATGATGTTCAGTATTGGCAACATTACGCAGCCAGGCTGCCATATCAGCATCGGAGTCGCTCAGGTTCGGCGTGTCGATAGCCTCACCTCTATAACGCGACCATACCGATTGGTTCGCCATCTCCAAGGTGCGGCGAATGCCATTTACCATCTCTCCAATGTCTCGATCATCGGTGAGATAGTTGAACCGGATTGCTGGCTTCTGCGCCGGGTCAGCCGATTTCAGGGTGACGCTGCCGCGACTGTACGGCCTCATCTGGCTGACAAAATACTGGAAGCCATCCGATATCGTGACCTTCCCAGACTGAAAGTCCGCGAGGAACGGCAGGAACTCGTGTTGCATATTGAAGTAGTCGATGTCGTCGCTGCTTTTGAAGAACGCCCCGACTTCAAAGAAATTTGTCGCTCCAAGCCCTGTCTTGAAGAGTGACCATTCAACGCCGAGCTTCAGTCGACCAAATGTATTAAGTTGCTGGCGTATCGAAACACCATTTGGAGTACGGAACCGCAACGGCGCCACGACATGGTCTTGAAGATCCGCGCCAACGCCAGGCAGATGAGCGCGAGAATCGATTCCATGTTGTTGCAACTGCGTGCGATCACCTATGCCCGACAACATCAGAAGGTGTGGTGAGCCAATCGTGCCCGCGGACAGAATAACTTCACGAGCTGCTCGTACCTCTTTCTGCTCGTTTTTTTGTTTCAATGTCACACCGCTCGCCGCATTGCCGTCGAAGTTAATCCGCTCGACAAGGCAGTCCGTCATGACAGTGAGGTTTCTACGCTTCAGGGCAGGCTCCAGATAGGCGAGGCTCGTGCTGCACCTGACTCCGTTGCGGATGTTAGCCTGCGTTATGTGCACACCTTCCTGCTCGCCGCTGTTGTAGTCACCCGCATCACGCAGACCGAACTCCTGGCCTGCCTGCAGGAACGACCGATACAGCGGGTGATCTGCCTTGCTGCGCACGACCGTGATTGGGCCTGACCCACCTCGTCTCGGGTCGCGTCCATCTTCAAACGTTTCCATCCGCCGAAAATAAGGCAAACAGTCTTCAAAATTCCATCCCTCGACGCCGACGTCGCGCCAGCTGTCGTAATCTTTCTTGTTTCCTCGCACGTACACCATGCCATTGATTGATGAGCTGCCCCCGAGACAACGCCCGCGTGCCTGACCGATAATACGGCCGTGGAGTTCAGGTTCTGGTTCGCTTTCAAACTTCCAGTTGAAAACATCACTCTCAATAGGAAAAGTAAGCGCGGCCGGCATCTGGATAAATATGCTTTTGTCGCTGGGGCCGGCCTCGATAAGACAAACCTCGACCGCCGGATCCTCCGTCAATCGATTAGCGAGGACACAGCCCGCAGAGCCCGCGCCGACTATGACGTAGTCAAATTCTCGAACGTTGCTGCTCATGACTTAATCCAGTGCAAGATTGCTGCTGTTCCGATGCACGCCTGCGATGCCACCCTGGCAGGCGATCGGGTTTTTTAAAAGATAACGCGTTAGGCTTCGCGGCTGCGTCGCCTCCCATGTGCTTCACACTCCAAGCTTAGGCACCCGTACGTCAACTTCGGGATCTCGTGACGGCACGCTGGACTCGCTGTCAACGACATACCGGGAGAGTGTTTTCCAATTCGTACGGCCGCTTCTCTGGAGGCGCCACAACATAAGCAACCCTGCGACCAGCAGAATGCCGAACGCGACCGGTGCGTAGCTAACCGGTGGATCGGGCAATGGCACGAGAGAGTAGTACAAGACAAAGCACAGCGCGATTGTCGATATGACAGGGAAGATGATGTGAATCAGTACATTGAGTTCACGGCGCGCCGTCGTCAGAAAATAACGTGCGACACCGATATTGCCCATCAGGTAGACGAAGACGTAGATGATGGTCGCAAGCGTACCAAGCATAAAGAACGATTGGTCGGGTGCGAGGAAACCTCCTCCCACTACGCCAACGATGAGCGCCAGCACCGTTTGAGCAATAACGGCTGTGTACGGGGTGTGATGAACAGGATGGATGCGATTCAGCCACTGCGGCATCGCCTCCGCGCGCGCCATCGCATACCAGTTGCGAGTTGAGTCGACCGTGCACGCAATGCAAACTGCGATACCGGAATTCAGCAGCGCAAGCAGCACAAGCAGCCATCCGTGGCCCCACAGCCGATGAGCCACGACAAACGCCGGGTTTTCCTTCGAATTCGCGAGACCATCCAGATGCTGCGTGCCCCAGCCGATTTGAATTCCCCACGCACAGAAGACATAGTAAATACCCAGAAGGATCATCGAGCCAATAATCGCTTGGGGAATCACCTTGCGTGGGTTGCGGGCTTCCTCTGCGACGGCCGCTGCGCCTTCCCATCCCGTGAATGCGAAGATGGAAAGCACAACCGCTAGGAAGAAACCATGTGACGAAGTGCTGCTGGCCGGGTTGAAGCCAGAAAACGTTATTCCTCCCGGTCCGGGCGACACCAGTCCCGAGATACTCAATCCAGCTACGATCAACATCTCAACGATGGAGAGTACCGTGAGCATCTTCCCAGACGCGCGGATGCCTTTGTATCCCGTGTACCCCACCACCAGAAGAATGGCACAGGTGATCAGTTGCCATGGGATGTTCACGCCGTAGTTCTGCTGCAACTCGGTCTGCAAAACAAACCCTGTGTAAGAGGCAAGCCCTCCAGGAATCAACGCTACGACCCATGAGTAAAGCCATCCAACCATAAATCCGGAGCGCGGGCCAACTGTTGCGCTGACGTACGTGTAAAAGCCGCCGGCCGAAGGCAGATGTTTCCCGAGTTGGGCAAGGGAGATTGCGACGACCAAGCCGATGATGAATGCCGCGATGTAGGTCGAGGGGGCGCCCATACCAGCCTGTTGAGTGTTGAAAGCGATCGTCGTCAGGACGCCGACTGCTGGCGCAATCTGAGCAATGCTCTGCATCAGGACCGTGGGCAGTCCGACCGAGTTGCGTTGAAGGCTACGCACTGCTCCCGAATCATCATTGATCACAGGGATTCTCCTTAATCAGTAGTTAGGCGAGGCAGCGATGCGTTCGTCCTCGGTGTAAATTTAGTATTAACGCACGAAAACGTGCAGTCAAGTCTCGAAATCGTGCAACTTGAAATACACCGGTCTCAAAGCGACGCAAAGAGGTTTGCGGGTGCCGGATCCCGAGCCTCGCGAGCGGCGCATATTTGCGCCGTTGAGTGGTCTGGAGGTCAGTAGTGACGCGGGTTTGCCGGGATCTTTGCTTATGAAGTGATCGTTGCTCTGTATTTGCCAACGACGCTTGCGCGATCCGTACTCAGGACTTACCCTGATATCGGTTATAAGGCGGGTCTTGCCGGCGCCCTGGCTAACTGGGCAGGATCAAGCCAGACGCTGTTGTTCCCCCAGGAATCCGGCCGAAATTTGCGCGGATGCCCTATCACTTGGGCGTTGAGGCGCTTTTATGGCCGGGCGACCTGAAGCTTCTCGCCATACTTATTCAGATTTTTTATGGGGCGCTGGTCGTCGGTGATCACGTGATCAATGGCGTCGAGCAAGCAGACATGCGCCAACGCCCGGTATCCGATCTTTGAGCTGTCTGCCAGAACGACCGTTCGTTCTGCTGCGGCAATCATCGCTTGCTTCACTGGAATTTCAACGGTGTTTATGTTGGTGATGCCACTTTCGAAATGCACGCCCTCGGCCCCCAGGAAGGCCCAGTCGACGTGCATATGCTCGAATTTCTTGGTCGTGTCCGGCCCCACCAGCGTGTAAACGTTATGAAGCATCACACCGCCCGCTACGTGCAGCGTGATGCTTGGGTGTTGCGAAAGTTGCATCGCCGTCATCAAGTCGTTTGTTATCACCGTGATATTTTTCCTCGCTTTCAAGGCGAGGGCGAGGTAGAACACAGTCGAGCCGTTATCCAGGATCATCGACTGACCGTCTTTGATCTCACTCAGAGCAGCAGCGGCGATGCGCGTTTTCTCCTGCGTGTTCAGGTTGCGGCGAATGTTGTACGGCGTGTCCCCTTCGGAAGCATCTTGCGCGGGGAGCAATCCCCCATGGGTACGTATAACCCTTCCCGTCTTTTCCAGGGACATCAGGTCCCGCCGGATTGTCGATCCGTCAACGGAGAATAGTTCGGACAGTTCACCGGCGTTGACGTAGCCGCGGGCTCTTAAGAGTTCAACTATCTGGTCACGTCGCTCGGTAGCAGTCATTGGCGGCAATCGGATTGTCTAAGCTGGTTGGAAGGCAAATCCGGGCAATCTTGTGTGCATCTAGGCCGTACTTACCCAAGTGCCCTCGGTCCTTACGTGCAATTGCTGCACGTCTGCGTGCATCTTACCGATACCAGGTTTGGTTTTGTAGTGGGCCGCCGTCGCCTCCCCGCGCAATGCGAGCAACCAGCGCTAATGAAAAAGAACCGCTGACCCGCGGGGTAAAGAGTCCAGCGCTCGGCTAATCTTGGCGTAATACGATGTCTCTGCCGCCCTGACATCCCTGATACGTTCGGGATGACTGTAACACCGACATGCCTAGCTCGAAAATGTGCATTGACCGCACGATATCGTGCATATATTATTGGTTCATTCTGTCTTGGGAGTCCGAGCGTGCGCATGCAAAATCACTTCAGTCCTTACGAGCAGGACATTAGCGATCAGTTAATAGCGATCGCCGATCAGCTCGCCTACGAACTGCCGCCATCGCTGCACCAATTGGAACTCTCCGCTTATGACCGGATCGTCTTGACCGGCATGGGATCTTCGCATTACGCGACTATTCCAATCGAGCGGGACCTTGCTGCGCGTGGCTTACCGGTCTGGCGCATCGACACAGGTACCCTCCTCGACTTTCCTGAGCTCGTTACCGGCAAAACTTTGCTCTGGGCGACATCTCAGTCCGGCATGAGCGGAGAAATCGTTGCTCTGTTGGACAAGCTCGATGGTACGACGCGACCCGCGACCATCATCGGTGTGACCAACGACGAGCAGAGCACGCTCGCAAGGCGAGCCGATATTCTCGTGGCGCTTAAAAGCGGTTCCGAAGCGACTGTTAGTTCGAAGAGCTATGTGAACACCTTGATTGCGCAATACCGGATCACGCTAACACTTCGTCATGCAGATGAAGCCCCTCTTATTGCCGGGATCCGGGCAGCAATGGCTGAGTTCGCTCGCTTAATCGATGATAGAAGTGCCGTCCAGTCGATAGTCAGTCAAGCTTTCCGCGAGGGCGGCGAGCCTCGTCTCGCACTAGTTGGTATTGGTGCGGATGGTGCAACCGCAATGACTGGCGCTCTTATTCTGAAGGAAGCCTGCAAAGTGATGGCCGAAGGGTATTTGAGTGGAGAATTCCGTCATGGCCCTATGGAGACTTCAGGCCCGGGGATGATCGCGTTACTCATTGGCGATGGCACAGATGCTACGCTGCAGGCGCTTTCCGAAGACCTGACAGCGAACGGGACAGAAGTTGTGACAATTGGGCCCAAAGCGTATGGGCGCAGCCAGCAACTGAGGACCACTGCATCGCGAGAGATCGTTCGGATAATCGCCGGCATGCTTTACGTTCAACACTTCACCGTTTTGATCGCACGTGCAAAAGGATTGGTGCCCGGCGAGTTTTTCTACGGCAGGAAGATTACGGTGACGATATGAGTCCCGATCAAGACAACAATGTTCGTGCAGGAATTGACCTTGGTGGAACAGGTGTTCGTATTGTCATCTCGAGTGAAGGTCGCGAGCTGGCCAGTCTGACTGTACCAACCGCATCGTTTAATCCATTGAGCCAGTCCGAACGTGTGGCAAAACTCGTCGGCAGCATTCGGGAACTGGTCCCGAGCGGAAAAAAACTTCTCGCGCTCGGGATAGGCGCCAGTGGTCCCGTGAACATACGGACAGGTGTAATAGAAAACGAGGACACACTGCCGGTGTTCTCGAATTTTCCACTCGTGGATGAGTTGTCTAGCGCGTTCGATCTAAAAGTACACATCGACAACGATGCGGTTACGGCGGCGCTGGGGGAATATTATCTTGGCGCGGGCGTCGGAAGTAGACGCATGCTTATGGTCACCTTGGGTACGGGCATCGGCGTCGCGTTACTGATAAAAGGACGACCGTTCAGGGCAGCCGATGGCTCACACCCAGAAGCTGGACATATTCCCGTCTCGAGCAATCCCATTCGATGTTATTGCGGTCTGCAGGGGTGCTGGGAGTGCCTTGCATCACGCACGTGGTTGCAGCGTGAGTTGCAAAAGCTACTGCCCGACATGGCGTACGAAAACCAGGACCTGCCGTTCTTCCGCAAACAGTGCAAACAGGATCCGAAGGTACAGGATGTATTCAGGCGATATGGACGATATGTCGGACGTGGACTGAACACTTTACTGATGCTGTACGGTCCGGACATCACGATCTTAAGTGGTAGCGCGGCTCGTCTTTATCCCCTATATCAAGCGGGTGTAGAAGAATCGCTTATACGATCCAAAGGATTTACAGTCAATTCAAACATTGTCCAATCGCTACTTGGAGACGCAGCAGGCGCAGCGGGTGCGGCACTGCTTCCACCGCTTCCGCCTCTTTAAGCGCGACCTGGCAGATATCAGGAATCGCGAATAGGTAACTATCAACCGCCCCTATGCACTTATTCACTGATTCCGACCCGTGAAACAGTCAGACTTTGCTTGTCGCGTTCGAGTGATTGCTACCTCCGCACAATTCGAAGGCTGTGCCCTATGCCCGCGCAGATTCGGATGCTGTCGGAATTGATGCCGACGAGCCCCGAGCCACATAGAGGAGTAGCAAAGATGGCGAATACTGGCACAAAGTCCACCATTGCCGTCCGCCCAAGTTGTGCGGCGGACCTGGAGAATATCGCAGCCGTACATCACGAGAGCTTTGCTAGACAAAGCCATTCGATGGAATGGGTGACGGCCACCGCTCATGGGTATCCGCGGATGCGCTACTTCGTCGCTCAATGTGGAAGCGACATTGTCGGATATGTCGTATGGGCCGAGAAAAGCGGATTCCGAACTGAAGTGGTGCTCGAACTTGAGCAAATCGCGGTGTTGCCAACTTATCGAGGTCAAGGTATCGGGCGTGCCCTCGTCGGATCTCTACTTGACGTCAACGAGGCACTCCGAGCCCGAGGCGCCCGTGTAAAATCGATTCTGATTACAACTCGCTCCGATAATCACGCGTGGCGTCTGTATCAATCGGCATTGGGCGCAAAAGTTCAAGCGGTGATTACTGACCTCTATTCTGCGGACGAAGTGATCATGGTCGCGGCGGATCCCATTGCCCACCTTGCCAAAGGGGCTCACATATGATCAAGTGGACCGACACCCGGTGCCACGCTTAGCGTTCGGGAGGACCAAAGAGGCATTGTTGACATGCAAGGGAAGACTGGCAAACAAAGTTTTGTGATGGAGCGTGCCCCAAAAGCATTACGGCCTCGGCCCAAGACCGCTCGGTAGTCCGACGATTCGTGGCTTGTGGGGGTCGGCGGCGGTCCCGCTTGATCGGCCTGGCTTGTTTTGCCCCGCTGCACGCAGCCCTTGAGTCGCCGTCGGCACTAACAGTTCTGACATGCTTTCTTCACTTGCCAATGTTTAATAACAATATCCAATCATCGAGATTACGGCGTCTCGTATCCTATGGCAAATGATGCGGCGGTCCGAGCAAGCGGTGCCGCTTGCTACTCCGGAGACTGGGCCGCCTGCTGCCGCCTCCTCCACGAGGGAAGCATTCTGTTACGTCACCTCGTGTTCGGTTCACCGCCTGACCGAGCACACTGATAGACCCAGGTGCAGTTGTTCGTGTTCGATGAACTTCGAAACGTGCTGTTTGGCGAGGTATGTAGTAGCGTCGGCTGCTGACAGCGCTTCGCGCATCAGTGCGATTGCAACAGCGCTAGCCTTGATCGGCAGCGTCGACACGACCGAGCGCGTGGCGAATAAACAGCGGCTCACCGATTTCGCCGCCCCCTCCCGGATTTTCTGGGTAAGTGCCGAGGGCACGACTTGATTTCTTGTGCTGCAGCCGAAAAGGATTACCGCTAGCAGCCACCCGAATTAACGCGGCCGACTTACTGAGTCTTCGATTTCGAACGAATTGCGTATGCGCCGCATTTACGACCAGTTAAGCCGCTGTCGTGCCGGGCAACAACCTGTCAAACTCCCGTTTGACAACGCCATAGCACTCGCAAACGCGTTCTTCCACGCCAGTTCGATTCAATACCTCGATGTGCCCGTGGCTATAGCGGATAAGCCCCGCCTCTTGTAGCTTGAGCGCTGCTTCGGTTACGCCTGAGCGCCGAACACCGAGCATGTTCGCAATGAGTCCTTGTGTCATTTTGAGTTCGTTGGAAGGCAGTCGGTCAATGCTCAGCAAAAGCCACCGACACAATTGTTGGTCGATGGAATGATGGCGATTGCATACGGCCGTTTGCGCCATCTGCGTGATTAACGCCTGTGTATATCGTAGCAACAGGCGCTGAACCGGTCCGGCTCGACGAAACTCCTCTTTCAGAACATGCGCTCCCAGTCGATACGCTTCCCCGGCGCTTTGCACCACGGCTCTGCTTGGGGTCGTTTCCCCGCCCATAAATAGCGAAATTCCGACCAGTCCCTCGTTGCCAACAATCGCGATTTCCGCTGATGCACCATCCTCAAGAACATAAAGCAACGATACGATTGAGGTGGTCGGAAGATAGACATGCTCGAGTTGATCCCCAGACTCGTACACGACTTTACCAAGCGGCATTTTAACTAGCACTAAATGCGGCAATAGCCGGTCCAACTCAGCCTTTGGCAGCACCGACAAAAGACAATTTTCTCTAGGCTTTTCGCTACTCACCATAGTGGCCTCAAAAGTTAAACTGGAAAGTGCCGGGTTTGGCGGCGATGCCGATAAAACCCTTCGTAAGTTGAAGCAAATCCCCGAATGGCCGCTCGCCTAGCCGGCACACACGACTCCAGCGAAGCGTTCCGTCAACGACCCCTGTCTCTCATCTCCGAAGCTATTGGACCGCGAGCCGTGGCTGCGCCCTGCGATGTTAGCTTGGAAATCGAGCATACACAAACTGGCGCGCGCGGCGCGGAGGGGGTCGTCTCAACTTCGCGGTGACGGAACCAACAGCGTTAGTAGACGTCTCCCTTGCTCCTAGACGGCCAAGCCGACTGGCGTTCGCCCTCATTGCCCTGCTTAAATTCTTTAGCAAGCTCTCTCGCGGCCCGGCTTAGCAGCGTCGTATCCACACCGACGGCTACAAAGGTTGCGTTTAGCTTCAGATAGCGCCGTGCGAACTCCCTATCAGCTGTCAAAATTCCAACCGCTTTTTTTGCGCGAAGAACTGTGGCAATACCCGCTTCAATCGCATCTTGGACCGCAGGCGCGCTTGGATTGCCCAGATAGCCCATGCTCGCCGACAGGTCTGCGGGGCCGAAGAAAACACCGTCCACGCCCTCTACCGCAGCAATCTCCGGCAAAGCCCCCAGTGCCTCTTTCGATTCGACCTGTACCAGCAGGCAAATCTGTGCGTCAGCCTGGGATAGATAGCCGTCGATCTGGTTCCATCGCGAGGAGCGCGCCAGCGCACTGCCTACGCCACGGATGCCGTGAGGGGGATAGCGCGTCGCTTTGACCAGTGCCGCAGCCTGCTCCGCGCTCTCCACCATGGGTATGAGCAAGGTTTGCACGCCCAGATCGAGGTATTGCTTAATCAAAACTGCGTCGCCAATGGGCGGCCGCACCACGCAATGCACCGGATATGCAGCCGCGGCCTGAAGTTGTGGAAGGATGTTGCGCACGTCATTAGGTGCATGCTCAGCATCGAGCAGCAGCCAGTCGAAGCCGGTGGTCGCCAGCAATTCCATTACATACGCATCTGCCAACCCGACCCAAAGCCCGATCTGCGGCTCGCCATCACGTAGCGCGGCTTTAAATAGGTTGCTCGATAGATTCATGATTTACCTCTTCACTCATACAAGCTGGAACGAGATCGACCCGACCGGGCCGTAATCCGCATGAAACACGTCCCCGACCGCGCCTGCAACGGGGCGCGTAAAAGAACCACCCAGCACGATCTCCCCCGCATTCAGGCTTTCGTCCCACTGACCAAGCTTGTTTGCCAGCCAAGCGACGCCGTTCCCGGGATGGTTGAGCACGGCCGCTGCGAGCCCCGATTCTTCGATCACACCATTCTTGAACAGTAGCGCGCCGACCCATCGCAAGTCCGTCGTGTCCGGCTTTACAGGAAGGCCCCCCAGCACGACGCCTGCATTAGCTGCGTTGTCGGCTATCGTGTCGAAGACGCGGCGCATGCGTTGCGTATGCCGATCAAATTGCTCAATGCGTGCGTCGATTATCTCAATGGCGGGAACCACGTATTCGGTTGCTGCAAGCACGTCGAATAGCGTTACACCGGGTCCCTTCAACGGTTTGCTCAAAACGAACGCGAGCTCGACCTCAATACGCGGCGCGATGAAACGCGCAATCGGGATCTCTCCCCCGCTCTCAAAGAACATATCGTCGAGGAGCGTGCCGTAATCGGGTTCGGTGATCTGGCTCGCTTGCTGCATCGCACGCGACGTCAGACCGATCTTGTGCCCTTTTACGGTCCGTCCCTCAGCCAGCTTCAACTTGAGCCATGCGCGCGAAACGTTGTAACCGTCCTCGATTGTCATCTCCGGAAAACGCCTCGAGAAATGTTCTAATTGAATGCGCTCCTTCTCTGCGCAATTCAGCTCAATTGCAAGTTCTGAAATCAGAGTTTGGCTAAACATGAAAGTCGCCTTCTACGAGGTAAAACGAATGGGGGCGCGCGAGGAAAGGGGCAAGGTTAAGTGCCGCCGCCTTTCATCACTCAACGCGCGCTCATAGACCATTCGAGCCACCGAAAGATCGGACATCCCCATACCCATTGCCTTGAACAAGGTGATGCCGTCACCGGGTGACGCCTTCACACCACCGGCAATGATGTTTCCAAGCGACTGCACGCCATCCCAGCTACGCTTGTCAAAGTAATCGATGAACTCTCGCGACGCGCGCTGCGTATTGACAACGTCATCGACAGCGACGACACGTGCCCGCACGAACAGGTCTTCGTGGAACTCCGCATTACCGGGAAGAATCGCGCCCATGGCGTTCACGTGCGCGTCGGCCTTGAGTTGACTCGCCGATAAAAAAGGTTGTGTCGCACGAGTGACGAGCGTGACGATCGATGCACCGTCGGTGGCAGCATCGAGTGTGGCCGCTTCAATCACATCGATTTCGAACTGCATCCGGACTTGCTCAGCAAAGGCGCGTCGCTTGGGTTCCGTCGGACTCCACACCCTGATTCGCGCAAGGGGCCTAACCGCATGAACCGCTGCAATTTGCGCCATAGCCTGCTTTCCCGAGCCAATGATCGCAAAGTCGTTCGCGTGTTCCGGGGCGAGCCAACGCGTACCGACACCCGCGATCGCGGAGGTTCTCAACTGTCCCAGCGCGTTGGCTTCCATGATCGCAAGAAGCCGGCCGTCATCGGTGCTGAAAAGAACGAATACCGCTTTAGCGCCTTGCTTCGTATTGACCCAGTTTTTGTAGCCACAGTAACCAGCATCCGGCAGGGCCGAGCCAAGCGAATGCATCGACCCCCCGTCGCCAAAACTCCCTAGCGCCTTTGGGATGTTAAAAGCACTTGCCTTCGATACGGCCACCAGCCCCGCCTCTAGCGCTTCGATCGTGTCCGCGAGTGACACGTGCCGGATCACGTCCTGCTCGGTGAGCCACAATGCGCTGGCCTTGCTGTCGGCATTGCTCGTATGCACGCTCATCATGCCCCCACTATGCGTGGACCAACATAACCTGTCTGCCCCTTCTCAGATCCGAGCGTCAGAATCGGTCCATCCAAACGTTCCTGCCAGATCAACGATTCCATGCCGATATGCAATGGATGATCTTGGACGGTGAGAATTTGGGCACCCTGTGGTCCGATGTAATGCGCGTGTTCGGACCATGATGGGCCCGACAACAACAGATCGCCCGCGCGCCACTCAATCGTCTCACCATCGACCTTGCTCCAGCCGCTGCCCTGAAAGTGGTAATTAATTGCGACCGACCCATGCCGGTGACCGCGCCCCGCTTGACGCGGAGGCGCACCCTCAGGAGTCGACGATATTGTTGCAAAGAAGCTGTGGGTTGTGCCGTTGCGCCGTCCGGTCGCTGGGTTGTAAAGCAGCATGATGCCGCGCTTTCCATCGCCCGGACGTTGTGTCACATGGTCCGAGACAAGACGCCATGGCCAGTGAAGCGGCCGGTTTTCAATGACTTTAATGTCCGTCAAGAACTCATAGCCGCGCATGCGCGCCCCTGCTTGCGTAAGCAATATGTCCGGCGACGTGCCGCGGTTGTAGCCGCTGTCTCCGGTGGCGACGGATTTTTCGCTGACGCTTGGCGAAGCATCCACAAAATGAATGCCCAGTTTTTCTAGCAACGGCGCATTCGAATAGCTCAGCCAAACCCACAGGGCCTGCCCATTGTTACGATGCCAATATCTCTGCATGGAAGGAATCGTGCATACGTCACGCGGCTCCAAATACGCGGGATCCGCGCCGTTGCCTCCCACATGGACTTCGCCGCTTCCGTAAATGCAAAATTCAATTTGGTTTGAATTACGGCGCACCGGCGCGGTCTGCTCGCCAGGCTTCAGCACATTAATCGTCACGTCGATACCCGGGGCGAATCCAAGCCCGGGCAGCGTGGCGGACGGGTGCACGATGACGGCGGCACGCTGGCTCTCCTCGGTTGCCGAAAGCTCGGCCAGCCGTTGGATTTCGCAATCAATTATTTCCTTTGACACCCGCAACGGCTTCCAAATGTTGAGTCGGTGATCAGCGGGCTTAGGGGCATCGACCAGACGAGGTTGCGTTGATTCCATGACAGTCTCCTTTATCTCAAAAGTTCGGGGGTCGGCGCGGCCATGGGTAGATGTGGACGGCTGCACTTCAAGTCGATCAACCAGCGTTCGCCGTGGCGCGACAAGCTATCCGTACAGGCACGGATACCGACCAGACGCGGACCTGCTTCGTCTGCGCTGCTCGCGGCGTACCCTTCATAGGCAAGCAAGTAAAACCGGGCGACGGCATGGCTTTCGTCGCCTAGATCGAAGCACAGATTGCTGACGAGATGGCAGGTGACGCGTTCGATGGGGCGTTTGGCGAGCGCAGACAGTACTGCGGCGCGTCCCTCCAACCGTTTGCCGGCGCGCTCCCAGATGCCATTTTCCGCAAGCTGTTCGGCGACCTCCGGATCGGCATGAGCATCGAGGGCGGCGAAAAATGCCAGCACGGTGGCCTCACAGTCGCGTTCGATTAACAGGCGTTCCAGGGCATTCACTGATTCGCCTCCTGTTCAAGTTCGACGCTGTTACGCAGGCACCCAACTCCGTTGATGTTCACTTCGAAAACATCGCCCGCCTGCATGAAACGCGGTGGTTTTCGCGATGCACCGACACCCTCGGGTGTGCCCGTTGCGATCATGTCGCCGGGGCGCAGCGTCGTGAACGTGCTTACATAGGCAATGAGTCGGGCTACGGGACAAATCAGTTCCCGGACGCCCGCCTGCTGGACGATCCCGCCGTTGAGCCGGCCCGTCACGACGAGCGTCTCCGGATCCGGGATGGTCTGCGGTGTCACGATCCACGGACCCACGCTCCCCGATCGATCGAAGTTCTTGCCGGGTGTTACCTGTGCGTTGTGCTTTTGATAGTCGCGCGCGGAATTCTCTGCCATGCAGGTGTAGCCGCCGACGTACTCCAACGCCAGGTCCTCGGGAATGTGACGGCCTGCCCTACCGATCACGACCACGAGCTCAGCTTCGTAGTCGAATGAATCAGTGACGCGCGGCCGGACTACCGGCTCGCCGTGACCGACGAATGAGTCGGCGAAGCGCACGAACATCGATGGATACTGCAAGCCTTGCCGGGCCGTCTCTGCTGCGTGTTTCGCGTAGTTCACACCGGCGCAGATTATCTTGGTGGAAGCCAACATCGGCGGTAGCCAATGCATGAATTTAAGGGGAACGGCATCTCCGATGCTTTGCGTTCGAGACTCATCAGTGCCGCACGCAAGCGCGACCGCTTGTCCAAAATCCTCGACGCCGTGCAGCACCCGCAGCGAGTGATCTCCGACCACTGTCCACACATCGGCGTCGTTAACTTTGCAACGGGCGATCCTCATAACGCGTCTCCTTTCTTTTACGGCCGGCATGCGGCTTCCGTTGATTCCAATCGTAAAAGGCCCGCTGCTATTCGTCCAATGAAGATCGTTGATTCACGACATGCATGGGATTAATATAGGGTCGTCGTCTGCCAAACGAGTCGTGCCAAGGAGCTTAAGTGGACCTGCATCGCATCGACCTCAACTTGCTTAAGGTCTTCGAGTGCGTCTATCGGCTGCGCAGCCTTACCGAGGCTGCGCGCGAAATCAGTCTTACGCAACCTGCCGTGAGCCATGCATTGAACCGGTTGCGCGAAACACTTGGCGACCGCTTGTTCATCAGGACATCTATAGGTCTTGAGCCGACGTCCCGAGCCGATGAACTGGCGGGGCCCATCAAGGCGGCGCTGCACATGCTGGACGACGCACTGATGGCGGACGGCGGCTTCGAGCCGCTCGAATGCAAGCGCGAATTCAAGCTGTTGCTCTCGGACGTGGGTGAACTTATCTTCGTACCGCGGCTATCACGTCACCTTCTACAGCATGCACCGCAGGCGCGTATCGAGGTCATCCAGGCGTCGCGTATGCGCTATGCCAGCATGCTCCGAGATCGCGAAGCGGACTTCGCGGTCGGGAGTCTGCCAAAGCTCAGCGAAAGTCTGAAGCAACGCAGGCTCTTTGAGGACCGCTGGGTCGCCATGCGACGTATCGCATCGGCGAGCGGGGTCAAGACCGACAAGCCAGAACTCACGCTGCAAGCGTATGCGAGTGCCCTGCACGTTGTCACGGATCCGCCGGGAACGATGGCGCATCCCGTCGATGCAGCGCTCGACAAACTTCAGCTCGCGCGCACTGTGGCCGTTCGCATGCCGCACTTCTTTGCGCTCCCCAGCGTGATCCGGGAGACCGACCTGCTTGCCACGGTGCCGCGGTCGATGGCGCTCAGCCTGCGACAGTCAGAAAAGTTTGATATCGTCGACGTGCCCTTCGATGTACCGCTGCTGGATGTGCGTATGTACTGGCATCCACGACAAGATTCCGACCCGGCAATGCGTTGGTTTCGCGACCTATTTGTGTCGCTGTTCGCGGTCGATTGATTACACGGCGGCGCCTCGCGTGCCGTATTGGGGTGAGCCGATGCAGAGAATGCCAATTGCGCCGGCAGCGCACGCGATAGTGCCTGCGCACAGTACGACTGTGTAGTTGCCAAAGTGATCAAAAGCAGCGCCGTAGAGAATGGGGCCGGCTAGACCGCCGAGCGAAAACAGCGAAACCAGTAGTCCGTAGACCACGCCGAACGCTCTCAATCCAAAATAGCGCCGTACCAGGTAAGGCATCAGATCGCCCTCCCCGCCGACCAGCATGCCGGTCAACGCGGCACCCAGTCCGAGCACCGCGTATGGCGTGGATGCGCCGGCCGTCGCCAGTAGCGCGATGCCGATGCCTCCGATGAAGAAGATCAGCGCGGCCACATAGCGTGCGTTCATGGCGTCGAGTAGAACGCCTGCTATCAGACGGCCAGACATAACCCCCAGCGCGGCGAACGTGGCGCCCGCCGCGGCCATGGGGCGAGAAACGCCGTGATCGTGCAGCAGTGCGGGGATGTGAACCATGTTGCCGATGCCCACCGCCGAGACAAGCGCGAGACTGACGCCCAATATCCAGAAGCGGGCGCTATTCAACGACGAGCGGGCCGAGTCGCCCGGAAGCTCGGTGCTTTCCAGCGCCTTGAGCCGTTCGAAGCCGGCTCGATCAGACGGTGCTTCCGTCGCCGATGCGCCGTAGACCAGATATAGGGCTGTCAAGCCTAAGAACAGCGCGATCCCACTAAGCGACAGATACGCCATTTGCCATCCGAAACGGCCGATCATGGCAATGGTGAATACGGGGGATATTGTAGAACCCAGCCCTAGCCCAACCGATGCTACACCAAGCGCTAGCCCCAGTCGCCGGTTAAAAGTTCGAGCGAGAATGGGAAGATAGCCGACCGGCGACGTGGCCACGCCCAACAGACCTAGCATGAACACCTTCACCGAGAGTGAGACAACGGTCAGCGGACCGAGAGCTAAAGAAGACAGCGCGAGCGCGAATAGCACAACCGACAAGCCAACGACCGCGCGTACCCCGAACCGGTCCATCAGGTTACCGGCGAGCGGCGACCCGACAGCGATGCCAAGCAAGGACAGCCCCATCACCGCCGATGTCGTGCCACGTCCGACGCCCAGCGCGCCCGCCACGGGTAAAAGGAATACGCCCGTAGTGCTGGCGAACAGAGCGGTATAGCCACCGCACAAGCCGAGCGCGGTGGCGCCCACGAGGGTGGCGCTTTGCCCGCGGGACAGGCTGCGCGCAGAGGCTATGAACGGAGGACCGGCTGCGTCCGTGGCTGGGAAAGTGTCATTCACATGCGTCTCCAATTTATCAGTCTGGTCTCTTTTTAAAGCGTGCGCCGCCTGCGAACTAACGGCCGTGCATCGCTAGTACTAACAATAAAGGGCTGCCTGACATAAATGAAATGAACATCCTTCATTCGCAAGATGAATGACATTCATTAAGGGACCAGTGTTAGATTTTTAGTGCCATGCGAGGTCATATGAGAAATAGGAGAAAATACCAACCATCACGGGACCGACTGTCCGCCGTCGGCCGGAAGGGCAATGCCTGTGGTGAACGTTGCGTCTGCCAACAAATAAACTATGCCGCGGGCGATCTCAATTGGCTCACAGATGCGCTTCATTGGCGCCAAGCCCGCCATAAACTCACGCTGCTCCGGTGTCCAGCTCGCCGACATCTCGGTTGCCGTTGCACCCGGCGCAATCGCATTGATGCGGATGTTCTTCGTCGCATACTCAAGCGCTACGCTCTTTGTCAATCCGATCAAAGCCCATTTGCTCGCAACATAGGACGATAAACCTGGCACACCCACCAGGCCGCCCACGCTGGCAGTGTTCACGATGGCGCCGCCTCCACTTTGTAACAAGACGGGTATCTCCACTTGCATCGCGAGGAAAACGCCGCGTAGGTTAGTCTCCATCACGTGATCGAAATCTTCGACAGCAACGTCCATGAATGCACCGCGGCCCGACGCGCCTGCGTTATTCACTGCATAGTCCAGGCGACCGTACTGATCGAGCGCCGCGTTTACCATGCGTTTGAGATCGTCTGTTTTGGTGGTGTCGGTGACAACTGCATGCGCAGTACCGCCCGCCATCCGAATGTCGGCGACGACCGCTTCCAGGCGATCGAGCCGCCGCGCTGCAAGCACTACGCTGGCGCCCAATCGAGCCAATTCGCGGGCGGTCGCCTCGCCGATGCCACTGCTAGCGCCTGTTATAACGGCCACTTTCCCTGCGAGCCGTGGCACCCGATCATTCGAAAGTACCGGAGTGTTCGTTGTTCCATTTGTCATGGTTGTGCCTTTATAGATAAGAGTTGAGTTAAATCGATGCAGCGCCGTTTGCTACCAGCACTTGGCCGGATAGCCAACGTGCATCGTCGCTGGCGAGCAATCCGCCACACCGGCCGTATCCCGGGCGGTGCCGAGTCGACCGAAAGGGCTGGCCGCCGCAAGTGCGGCTTTGGCGTCAGGCGACCAGTGATCGAAAAACCCGGCGTCGGTCGGGCCCTCTGCCATTGACCGTGATCCCGCGGGGCGCGAGTTCGGCGGCCTTAATAGGCAATAGCACAATCGAAGGTGCCTTGCTAGCCGCGTAAGCGCTAAACCCAGCCGCCGGATGCATGGTGGTCGGAGAGCCAATAATAATGACGCGACCCCCAGCGCGAACGCATTGGGCAACCTCGCGTAGGAAAAAAAATGTAGCAGGAGTGTTGCTGTCGAATGCGCGGTTAAACGCCTCGTCTGATACCTCAGCTAGCGGCAGTCGGGGGCTATCGGACGGGTAACTTTTCCCACCGTAACCATCGAAGATGTTGGTTCACGAGATAGAGAATTGCGATCTGACATCGCTGCATCGTCGGCTTCTGCCCGCTTGGACCGGTCGCTTTGGCTTTTTCGGCGCCCGATGCTCTGCTGGACGCACGCGACGATCGCCTCGACCCTTTCGGCGGTGACCTGCTTGGCGTCCGCCGGCCTTGCAAATTTGCAGGTCAAATTGCAGATTTTCGAATTGACGATCAGGAACTGCTTGCACGAGACTTCTAGCAATTCCATGCCGTGACTGAACGGCCCCGTGAGTGGGCGCCAAACCCCGCGACGCTCTGAGAGGTGTTGGAAGATCAATTGAGAAATCGCTTTAGGGCTACCTACCGCAAACCCGAGCTGACTACTATCAAATAACATGCTTTTTCCGACTTTGAACGGTGCATTGCTTGGCCTTGCCTGTCCTCTATGGCTTTAGTCGCGGCGATCAGCATGTGTTACGCGCGCAATCCGCTTGGGGCGTGGCGTTTGATAGATGACCGTTATCACTACGCTTCCGAAGACAGATGTGACCCATTAACTTACCGATACTGCAATGAAAAGAGCGCGGCTCCTGAATACACGTGCCCCAGATCTTTTATCTGCACAGAATCGCTCTTTGATATGCAAGGCCGGCGGGTCCGCGCGATAAGCCAATAATTTACTCTGAAGAGGATTCAAGAGATGAATTTCGTTGAAGCCCTCGGGCAGCACATGGACGAGATCGCCAGCGCGTGTATTGCTTGCGGCAAGTGTTTCACCGCTTGTCCTATGACCAACGCGATCGGCATAGACTCAGCCGAGCCGGCTGGCGTGCTCCGCGGGATGATAGATATCTTACGAGGGGGCGAGGGAACGGAAGAGGCCGTGCGTTGGGGTGCTGCATGCTCAAGCAGCGGAATTTGCGCCGAAGCATGCGAATATGGAGTCGATCCGCGCATGCTGGTTCGATTGGCAAACTACGCTCGCATCCAGAAGCAGAATGGCCCGGCTGTGAAGGCGAACGCCATAAAATCGTTTCGGTCGATGGCCAAAACAGTTCGCGTCGTCTCGCGACTTCAGTTGCCCAAGCATGAAATTGAGCGTTTGCAGCCGGAGGTCGGTGCTCATGCTATCTCAACAAGGCCAGACGTCGCTCTCTATACCGGCTGCAACATTCACAAAACTCCGCACATTTTAGTTTTGTGTCTCGATGTGCTAGAGCGTATTGGCGCTACCTACCAGGTCATCGGCGGGACGTCCGCATGTTGCGGGATCAATCAGTTCCGCGCTGGCGATGGTGAAACCTCAGGCAGAGCGGGTCTCAGTACGCTCTCTCAGATTCACGCGATTGAAGCAAAGACAAAAGTGTCCTGGTGTCCGAGTTGCCAATCGCAGTTCAACGAAATCATCATTCCGAACTACGAGAAGATTACGCAGGATCACTCATTTAGTTTGCAGCCGTTCTATGAATTCCTTGATGAGAGGCTTGAGTTACTGCGCCCTCTTTTTCGCAACAACGTAAACAAGAGGGTTGCTCTCAACGAGCGTCCTGGTCTGCCCGGTGTGACTCGAGCGGTAAGGAATATTCTCGCAGCCATTCCGGGTGTTGAGTTGATTGAACTCGATGTGCCGCGAGTTGGGTTGATGTCTAATTACTTGACGGTAACGCCTCGGTTCAAAGATGAGCTGCGCGAGAAAGAATTTCGGGCTGCGGCAGACGCCGGCGTAACGACATTGGCGACCGTGTTCCACGCTTGCCACCGCGAACTTTGCCACTTCGAAAAAGACGTCTCATTCGAGATCGTCAACGTTATGGAAATCATCGGCGAGAGCATGGGGCTTTACGCGGACGATATCTACAAGAGAATCAAGATGATGGATGGAATTGAACGCATGATCGATGAATGCCGCGATCTTATCGCAGAACACAATCTCGACCCCGATGAGGCCCGCGACATTCTCCTCGCAGATCAACTCGCTGCCAAGCCGCTCCAAGGCGAATTTATGGAGCGTTCCTGATCATGCCGACCTTGACTTTTGTTTCGTCGACTGGGGAGCGTCGTGAATTTGCAATCCAGGCGCCAGCATCCGCAATGCATGTGGCACGGCTTAACGGTGTGAGGGGCATCGAGGCAGAGTGCGGCGGAGCGCTCTCATGTGGAACGTGCCATGTCTATGTCGACGACGCGGACGTGTCCAAGCTTCCGGTGGCTTCAGAGCAGGAGAACGACATGCTGGAACTCGTCGCGGCGGATCGCAAACCCACGAGCAGGCTTTGCTGCCAGATCCATCTGTCGGATCAGACGGATTGTCTGGTTCTCCATATCCCCGCGATCCAGTTCTAGTCGTAAGCCAGAGCGAGGGGAAACATGCAGATGGAAAAAATACTTGTTGTCGGAGCCGGTCACGCTGGATGCCAGTTGGCATTCGCTCTTCGCGAGAGCGGCCATCAGGGCGATGTCACTCTCGTAAACGGAGAAGACGCCGCCCCATACCATCGACCGCCGCTGTCGAAGGGATTTCTCAAGACCGGCCGACACGACGAGATTTTGCTCCGTGGAGACAGCGCTTTTGCAGACAACAAGATCCGACTCCTCCCTGAGGTGGTCCGAGAAATCGATCGGGCACGCCAGCACGTATTAACGGAGTCTGGTCGGGCGCTGCCGTATGACCACCTTGTACTGGCCACGGGGACACTGAATCGGCGCCTTGATGTTCCTGGTGGCGATGAGGGCGTGCTCTACCTTAAGAATCTCGACGACGCACTGGCGCTAAGGGATAGGTTAGCGGGGGCGCAACGAGTGGTGGTCATCGGTGCCGGCTTCATCGGTCTTGAGTTTGCAGCGTTTGCGTCAGGCCATAAGAAGTTGGTACACGTCATCGATATTGCCTCTACGTTGATGGCTCGCACCGCTTCCGAGGAAATTTCTGCTTATTTTCAACGCCGTCACGAGGAGTCGGGTGTTTGCTTTCGCCTTGGTGCGAAGATCGCGGGCCTCGCCCGGCAAGGCTATGAAATAACAGGCGTCTTGCTTGATGACGGAGAACTGATTGACGCGGATCTCGTCGTGGTGGGCGTGGGCGTTACACCGAATACCGGATTAGCTGAAGCAGCGGGGCTACCGGTGGACAACGGCGTGGTCGTTGATACTTTTCTGTTGACAGCTGATTCTTATATTTCAGCGATTGGTGACTGCGCGCGCTTTCCGACACCCTACGCCCTGACCCCTATTCGGCTAGAGAGTGTTCAAAATGCCAACGACCAGGCGCGAAGTGTAGCAAAGCGGCTGACCGGAAACGCACTTCCCTACTCCGCTTTACCTTGGTTCTGGAGCGACCAGGGGGCCGACAAACTTCAAATTGCAGGCCTCCCCGGTGCCGCCGATCAGCGCATCGTGCGTGGACATCCCACGCAGAACAAATTCTCGGTCTTCAGTCTTCGAGGCGAACAGCTTTTTGCGGTGGAATCGGTGAATCGGTCCGCCGACCACATGATCGCACGACGCCTGATCAGTGCCCAAACCAAGGTCTCTACGGCCCTGATAGCAGATGGCACCATAGATATCAAAACTTTGCTTAACTGAATGTAGCAAGGAGATCAATGTCTCAGTTCCGAACGGGCAAAACTGAAAGATCTCCTTCAAAGGCTGGCAGCATAAAAGCTCACGTGTGTTCTCCATTACTTTAGCGACTATTTCAGCCTCCCTGCCAGAGGTTCTTGCCGAAAACTCAATTGATCCATTGGACGAACTTAACTGTTCGCCTTAAGTCGACAAACAGGAGCGTTGATGAGAGTGGGAATTATAGGATGCGGTGCAATCGGCCAATTACTATGCGAGCTGCTTCCGAAACATCTACCGAACGTTACTATCGTCGCGGTGGTCGAACGAGAAGCGCGCCACGCCGGTCTTCGAGCTGAACTTGATCCGTCTATCCACTTGGTAAGTTCTATATCGACGTTGCTTGATTTGGGTCTCGACTTGGTCATCGAATGTGCTGGCCATGCAGCACTCCGAGCAGCGGGGCCTACAGTGCTTGAAAACGGAATCGACCTGCTCGTGGTGTCGGTCGGCGCTCTCGCAGACCCTGATATTGAAGCCGCACTACGTCGTGCAGCTGACGCAGGCGCAGGAAAGATTCGCATTCCGGCCGGCGCCTTGGGAGGTCTTGATGTGCTAGGCGCTGCGAAGCACGCTGGCTTGGACCGAGTGACTTACACTTCAAATAAATCTCTTCATGCCTGGAGGGGGACGCCAGCCGAAAATATGATCAACCTTGAACAGATCAAAATAGCAACCACGTTTTTTATTGGGAACGCTCGCGAGGCTGCGCAGCTATTTCCGCAGAATGCGAATGTCGCGGCGGCCGTTGCCTTGGGTGGGGTAGGTTTTGAAAAGACTGAGGTTCGTCTTGCCGCGGATCCTCACGCAACGGAAAATACGCATCGGATTGAAGCAGTCGGACCGTTTGGGGAGATCAATATTCGCATTGCTGGAAAACCTCTTCTGGCCAATGCGAAGACATCAATGTTGGCTCCGTACAGCGTCATTCGGAGTCTCGCGAATATGAGCCAGGCGATTGCGATAGCCTAGGAAGCTGCTCCGAAATTAGCTGACGAAGGATATTAACTGGTGCCAGTAAATCAGTGGGCATGCGAGCGACAGGACGGCCGCATGAATATGCGGCATATCGTTGTTGGCGAATTTCCGGGGCCCCTGAAGTAATGAAGCCAAGCAATCGAGCGCTTGACCACTCGACGCGCTGCGCCCAGCCCATTGCCATCTGGCGAGACCGTAATAGCGAGAAATGTCATGGCGCCTGTTTGCGCAATCGCAGCGACCAGCACATGGACTTGTGTAACTTCGCGACGGTTCGCACCGGTACGCAAACTTCACACCGAAACGACATCTGCTACGTGCTCCTCTTAATTGCAAACATCTCGTGGCTCGTTCCCCGCATGCCGTCAATTTACAAATGTCACCCGAACTCCGTCGAATGTCTTCTGAGTTACCGTGCCTCATTATCAACATCAACGAAGTCCGGCGGGTTGACAGTGCCGCTTCAACCTATCGCTAAGAGACCAGAAATACCCCTCGCATAGAAACCTGCAGTCGCCAAAGCCCACGCAAACATCTACTCAGCCTGCTGTGCTGCCGCATTCAATAAGAATCGCTTCGAGCAATCGAGGGAAAGAGTTGAATCCCGTCTCCCTGTTCAGATGGCCGCCGGCTGGGACAATCTCGATAGGTATTTCCAGGCGCAGGGCTACCTCCTGCGACCGCGCGAGCGGAACATACGGATCATCGTCACCCGCCCAGCATCGGCCCGCTTTGCCTCTTCGATCGCGGATGTCGGCCCAATCGAACGATTCTGCAAAGAACGAATGATTGATAGTGTCGTAGTCGGGAAGACCTAGCGCGCCGATGAATGGCGAGGCCAGAAACAAGCCGTGAAACGGCTCTATTGACCGTTCAACCAATCGCAGTGCGAACGCAGCTCCCAAGCTATGTCCAACGAGGATAGTGGGAGCCAACGACAACGGTCCAACCGCACGATCATAGACATCGAACCAGGCCCCCAGAGACTGACCTTCCGGAGTGGGAAACTGAGGTCGAAGTACATCGATACCTTCTTCGTTCAGTGCGTCGTGGAGCCACGGAAACCAGTTCGTATCCGGCCCCCCGTGCGCGCCGTGAAGCACAATCACCCTCAATTTCGTTCGTTCGCTTCCCATTTCAAATTTTCCGATATTTTAATCGCAAAGGAACTTCATTCGCCTTCAAGTGACAGAATCCCGAGCACTTGCAGACCTTTTTTTCACCATAGTCATCCTGCCCACAAAGCGGGACTCGAGGAAACTTACATCTTCTCCACGTTCAGCACATTTAACTGCTTGTTCTTGAATCCATACACCGAGATGGACCCTTGTTTAAGATCGCCCTTCGAATCAAAAGCAATCTGTCCGGTCACGCCCTGATATTCCGTATTCTTTATCACGGCGAGAATGTTTGCAGGATTCGTTGATTTAGCCCGCTTCATCGCGTCGACTATGATGTAGACCGCGTCATAAGCGTACGGCGCGTACAGATCGATGGGATGATTGAAGCGCTTCTGGTAGCTCTGCGAAAAGCGTTCTCCCTGGGACATTCTCTCGAGCGGAACGCCGGGCTCGGTGCAGTACACGTCTTCAACTGCTGCACCTGCAAGCAAAGCCATGGTTGAGGTACAGAGCCCATCTCCTCCCAGAACTTTCGCTTTCAGCCCAAGTTGTTGCGCTTGCTTCGCAAAAAGTCCGCCTGTTGCATCCATTCCGCCATACATAATGGCATCGGGACCTTCACTCTTGATCTTAGTGAGCACAGCCCGGAAATCGACCGCTTTGTCGTTCGTCGCTTCGTGGGAAATCACGGTAACGCCCAAAGCCTTTGCGGTCTTTTCAAACTCATTGGCTAGTCCCTGGCCATACGCAGTGGAATCGTCAACCACCGCGACTTTTTTGACTTTCAGATCATTCGCAGCGAATTTGGCGAGCGCTGGGCCTTGCTGTGCGTCGGTTCCGACCAGCCTGAACGTCGTTCTAAACCCCTGCGATGTGTAGGCTGGGTTGGTCGCGGACGGACTAATCTCAACAATGTTGGCGTCGCTGTAAATCTTGGAGGCAGCGATAGAGGTTCCCGAGTTCAGGTGCCCGACAACGCCCACGATTCCTTCATCAACCAGCTTCTGTGCGACCTGTGTCGCGGCTCGAGGATCGCCAGCATCGTCCTGCGAGTCCAGTTTCAGGATGATTTTTTTGCCACCCACCACAAGACCTTTCGAATTAATTTCCTCAATCGCGAGCAGCGCGCCGTTCTCAGTATCTTTGCCGTGCTGAGCCATTCCTCCGGTGAGCGGTGCGGCGTGTCCAATCAAAACTATCTGATCAGCGTACGCGAAGGTGACATAGGCCGGCAATGAAAAGCCGACAAGGATCGCGAGATTTTTGGTGATAGCTGACATTATTTGCCTGAAGTAGTGTGACGCCCTCGCCCCAGGGACGAGACGCGATTGCAGATGAAGTACGAAACTGGCAGAGGCGACTACGATTTCACGGCGATCGTGCACGCAGACCTCAAGTGCCGACGATGAGGAGATACATGACGTTTTATTTGGCACTGCGGCGCAGACCGGGTACGTCAGTGGGCTGTCCAGCCCCCGTCAACGAATAAAGTCGACCCTGTGCAGAACGACGCCGCGTCGCTCGCCAGAAACACCATCGCAGCGGCTATTTCATCGGGCGATCCGAGGCGGCCGAGAAGTTGACGATTCCGAAGTCCCGCTAGCAAGGATCCTGGATCCGAGCTGTTTGCCAGCATTTCTTCGTAATACGGCGAATCGACCGTGCCAACGCCCAGGCAATTCACGCGGATGTTCTGCTTCACGTGGTCGATTGCCATCGCCCGGGTTAGAGCGGCCACTGCGCCTTTCGATGCCACGTACGCCGCGCGGTTGGCGATGCCGACGACCGAGACTGCGGAGGCAGTGTTCACAATACTTCCGCCGCCATGCGCGATCATGTATGGTAGAGCGTGCTTGCAGGATAGGAAGACGCCTTTAACATTAACCGCCATCAGATCCTCCCAGTCCGCTTCGCTTGTTTCCAGAATCGTCGCCGCTATTCCGTAACCAGCATTGTTCACCAAGATGTCGATTCGATCCCAGGCGCGGACCGTAAACGCCATTAATCCTTCTACGTCCTCAGCCTTTGAGACGTCTACTTTATAGGCTTTAGCAACGCCTCCAATCGCCTGAATTTCTGCGACTACGGCGTCAGCACGGGTGCCATCCTTGTCAGCCACGACAACTTTTGCACCTTCCCTTGCAAATTTGATCGCAGTGGCGCGGCCAATGCCCGATCCCGATCCGGTTACTACGGCAATCTTTTTTTGGAGCTGCATGGTTCTTCCTTGAAAAGAGCGATAACGCTATCGTTCAACCTTGATCCAGTCATAACCGGCGGTACCCTGAAGAAGCAGGAATGAGAGGGGTTCGCTGGCCTCATTCATAACCTGGTGCTGCGTTCCCGGACCCACTTTCCATCTCTCGCCTTTACCCAAGACAGTTCTTAGGAAAGGATGGTCAGTTGTGGCGGTAAGGACGCCGTACAACACAAAGTAATGGTCGGTACTTGCTCTGTGGAAATGCCAAGGAATCTTTTCTCCAGGCGCGAGAGTGAAGACTCGAGCGAGCACTTCATTTGTCTCTATCACGACTTCGACGTGGTTGACCTTATAGGAAGGCGCAATCGATATTGTGGGCATAGCAGTGGAGGTTTTATCGAAAACTGGCCGGGACGATGAGCTGATGAGAGACGGGACGGCCTCCTCATTAGCGTAGCGCTACTCCTGACGGGCGCCAGACGTTAGCGCCCCCACGGCAGGTTTCATGGCAAGAACGCTGACAAGCGACACACCTGAAATTGCGGCGAGGTAAATCCCCACCGGTTGAGCGCCACCATAATGAGAAATAAGCCCCGTCGCCACCAGCGGCGCGATACCTCCGCCAATCGCGCCACCGATATTCGCGCAGAGCGACAAACCGGTGTATCTGACCTCGGGCGGAAACAGTTCGGCGAACAGACTAGCCTCAGGGGCATACATAATGGGATAAAGGATTCCCAAAGCGAAAACGATCGCAATCGTCACCAGAGCGGCGTCGCCGCTGTCAATAAGCAAGAACATCGGTACGGCACTGAGAAGTAGAAGAATCGTTCCCGCATTGAATATTTTTCGGTTTCCAAACCTATCGCTCAGCAAACCTGAGATCGGCATTAGTAGAAGCATCGCAATGGCGCCAAGGGTTGTTGCCTGGAGGATAACGCTTCGCGGCAATCCCAACTTTCCGGTGCTGTAAGAGAGCACAAATACGGCGAACAACCAGAACATCGTAATCTCACCAAGTTTTGCTCCCACGCCCACCGTCACAGAGAACATATGCTTGCGGACTATTTCAACGACAGGGATGTTGACCACCTTTCCCAAATTCTCGACGCGCTCGAAGACCGGTGACTCGTTCACGCGTCTGCGGATGAAGAATCCGATGACAATCAGAATGCCACTTGCGAGAAACGGCAAACGCCAACCCCAAGCCTGGAAATCGTCCGGAGCCAAGAGACCCGTTAATGCGAAGGCGCCACTGGATAGGACCAGCGCGGCAGGACATCCTGTTTGCGGGAGACTTCCAAAGAAACCGCTGCGCTTTGGCGGCGCATGCTCGACCGCCATCAGAACCGCTCCGCCCCACTCGCCGCCTAACGCGACGCCTTGACAGATTCGGATTAGCGTAAGCGCGATCGGTGCCATAATCCCGATCTGGCTGTATGTTGGCAGCATGCCAATCAGCGTTGTTGGAACTCCCATCAACAGGAGGCTAGCGATCAGCATCTTTTTACGTCCGATCCGGTCCCCAAAGTGCCCGAAGAAAATCGCACCTATGGGACGTGCGAATAGGCCAGCCGCAAATGTTGATAGCGACAAAATTGTTGCTACAGCCGGATCGAAGCTTGGAAAGAACGTGTGACCGAAGATCAGCGCGCTCGCGGTCCCAAAAATAAAGAAATCGTACCACTCGATCGTCGTCCCGATCATGGTTGAGAGTGCGACCATTGTCGTGGAGGTCGGCGTGGCTTGCATTTCGGATTTTAAAATCTCAATCGATTTGTCAATCATCTTTAGCATTCCTCTACTATTTAGCCTTCACCAGGTTGTATCTACCCTTATCGATCATCGCGATCGCATCACTTGTTCAGGGTCGATTTGCCGCCGTTTCGCGATCCAGTTGGGCGCACTGTGCGGGATAGAGTCTCGTGCAACCAGGTCTTTTCCGTCAATCCGAGTTTCTGCAATTCAAGCTGCAAATTTGCAATGCGGATTTCCGTTTTTACCGTGCGTGCCAATACTACGACTACATACGGTTGGTCCGGTGCTTCCTGGTGATGGACCGCATCATGGCATCTAATCAAGCGGTTCCCGTCTGCGCATTGGATCAGGACTGCCTATTAATGGATAGTCTCTTTCCACAATGTCACGGAGGAACCGCACGACAGCCTTGATGCGGCTGGTGAATTGAAGGTCCTTGTGAACTGCCAGATAAAGAGTTCGCGAAACAGCGATATGTTCACGAAGCACCGCCACGAGACCGAACCGCTCGGCGCGAGTAAACGTCGGCAACATTACAAGCCCCATCCCGCTCGCCGCGGCAAACATTTGTGACAACATGCTACTCGAATTGAAAACCATGTGCGGCTCCTCTATTGCCTCGCGCAGCCAACGAACCGTGTCGAGTTGAATCAGATCATCGATGTACGAAACGAAATCGTGCTCTCTCAGCGCTTCCAGAGTTGTTGGCGTACCGTATGATTCCAGATAACTTGGTGCTGCATACAGGTGCAGGGAGAACTCGCCAATGGGCGAAATCTGAAGACCACGCCCGTCTGCGGGGAAGAAGCTTAGAAAAATATCGGCTTCACGTCGATTGACGTGCACGAAGTTGGCCGACGTGACGAGCTCGATTTCGAGCTTTGGATGTCGCTTCCTTAGTTGGGCGAACTCTCCCGCGAGGTACGTAGTCGCAATCCCTTCCATTGTCGCAACCCGCACGCGGCCGCTCGCCTCGTGTTTATCCCGTCTGCCATACTCGGCGATCGCCAGCGCTCCACGATCCATCTCCTGCACGTATTGCAGCAACTCGCCGCCGTGCTGCGTGAGATGAAACCCTGAATGATCGCGCACAAAAAGAGTTTCATTGAAGCAGGTTTCGAGATGAGACACCCTCCGGCTTACCGTCGAAATGTCGATGCAGAGCTTACGCGCCGCAGCTGAGAGTGTCTTGTGCCGGCTGATTTCAAGGAATATCCTCAGGTCATCCCAGCTAATTTTTTGGATCGCACTCATGCCCAAAGTGGTCGAATAGAAGAATTGACGTCATCCTTTCCCCCTCGCCCCAAAATGGCACGCAGGAGCAGGGCGGCAAGTGTTCGGGCGCTATTGGGTCGCATTCGCCAGCGCAAACTCGATGTCGCTGTCCGATGTTTCCAGTCGTTTGACCAGCCCATAAATGTCGCCAAGCACCCACAGGTCTTGTACCTTCTCTCCAGCGAATGTAAAGATGGGCACGCCATACCACCACACGCGCTCGTTGCTCGGTTCGTGTCCGAAGAGCATCCTATTGTGGAGGCCGTGAAAGCGCAATTTCCCGACGATGCGATCGCCCTCTTCTACGAGGTCGAGGATGTCGGATGTGTAGCCATCCAGCGTCAACGTCAACCATCGGACGTACTGCGAAAATTCCTCGAAACCGACGAGAACCGGTCCGAGTGAGCCACGAAAAGTGAAGTCCTCGCAAAAAATCGACGAGATCAGCGCGGTGTCCTGTTTGTCCCACACCTCCTTGTAGAAAATGCGGACGATATTCTTGCGGGCGGACAGTGACATAGGATCGAGATCGATCTCACTCTCGAATGGCAGGCTTTTCATACTGCGTACTCCAGAAAGTTCGAAGAGGTTGGGCAGTGTTCTGTTTGAAAAACGACGGACGAAATGGGGCCTCGTTCATGTGCATTCGGAAGATGTCAGTGGCGCCTAAATTCCTTCGAGATAAAGTCGTACTTGGCCCAAGTTTTCTTGGCGAATGATGGTGCCGAGGCGTCCGAATGGCGCATAGCGTGTCGGGAGCGTAGAGCGTTCGCCGCAACCCCGAATCGCCTGCGCCTGGGGCATTGCCCACGCTGTGGCGCGCACGGGCATCACAAAGCTGTATATCAGCACGTCGAACGCCTCAAGCGCCGATCCGGTAAAGCAGGCACGCATGGTCGTCCCTTCTGTTCGCTCAGATCGAAAGCCAGAATCTAATCTCACCTTGGGTATCTGATACATCGCTTGCCGCGACTGGTCGTCTGAGGCAGTATAAGGGCGGAGATTTTGCATTAAAACAGGCAAAATAAATTACTAATTCAGTGCGTTTTTGCCTTCTTTTGACGGTGCGACGATGCGCAAACCCGATTGGTCAGATCTAAGCGTTTTCCTCGAAGTGGCGCGTGGACCGACGCTGACCTCAGTGGCCGACCGGCTGGATCTGGATGTAACCACCATACGCAGACGGATTGCTGGCCTCGAAGATATGATTGGCCTGAGGCTGTTCCAGAAGCAGGGGCGCTCGCTGCGGCTCAGCGCGGAGGGCGAGCGCATCCGTTCCATCGCATCTCGCATGGAGATGCTGAGCGCCGAGATATCGAACGATGCAACTGACGCGTCCCGCGATCTCCATGGCGTGGTTAGAATTTCAACCATGGAGGCCTTCGGTAGTTTCTATCTGGCGCCGCGGCTCAGCGATCTCGTGGCGGCGCATGCTGAACTGAGCGTCCAGCTCGTGAACGCGGCGCATATCCTGAATCTGTCTGAGCGCGAGGCGGATATCTCGATCAATATGATGAAGCCGCAGCGGGGTCGCTTCCTGATCGAAAAACTCACGGAGTTCTCGGTTGGACTTTACGCGGCGCCTGCCTATCTCAAGCGCGCAGGGACACCCAAAACGCTCAACGACTTACCGTCGCATACGTTCGTGACTTACGTCGACGACCTGATCGCGGTGCCCCACGTGCAGTGGTTGCCCGACGTGCTCGATAAGCCCCGTGTGCAACTGAGTTGCAGCAGTCTTGTCGCGCAGTTTCAAGCGACCTGCACCGGAGCTGGACTCGCGATGCTCCCGGTTCACATGGCCGGCAGTGAATCCCGACTCGTGCGACTGCTACCCGCGGATATCAACCTGGCGCGAGACTGGTGGATGGTGGTTCATCGCGACCTCGAGACAGTGCCACGCATCCGGGCTGTAATGGAGTTCCTAAGAGAGACTACTGCACGCGATGCCAAAATACTTCTCGGCTAGCTGACTGCTTTGACGACACAGTGCGTTGTCGTTGAAGCGGATTTAATACGTCGGCCGACTCTTCTATCGCCGGATATGCGTAAATGCAAACATAGTTGCATTTTCACTTCTTCTGATTCAGTTAAACGTTCGGTAGACTCCTTCATGTCGGTCATGATCGAGAAGACCAATATCCCTCTGCCGGTCACCGATGAGTCCAACTGGGCTTAGTTGAACATTTACCGGGTAACAATCATGAGTCAAGCTCAGCCTGAGCGCCCTTTCCGCGATCTAACGCAAAGCGAACTGGAAGCATTTTCGAGGGACGGCGTAATCTGCGTGAGAGGGGCATATTCTGAACCCTGGATCAAGTTGGGGCTCAGCGGGATCGAGCGCGTCATCAGCCGCACGCCGGTACGCGATCGACATGGGCTGCCCAATCCCGATTTTCGAAACGACGCGTTGAATTGGCACGGCGTCGACGAAATAAGGGATTTCGGGCTCTTCGGGCCAGGGGCACATCTCGTGCGCCAGGCCTTGCAATCCGAAGCCCTGAATTTTCTTGGCGACCAGATCTTCGTTAAGAATGCGAACACGCCGCTGCGTGCACCGTGGCACCACGACCTGACCTTCTTTCCAATCGCGGGAAATCAATGTGCGTCGATATGGGTGACGTTCGATTCAGTCAGCCAACGCAATTCGGCGCTTGAATTCGTGGCAGGCAGTCATCTGTGGGGACGCCGCTTTCAGCC
The DNA here is from genome assembly GCF_047608185.1 of Caballeronia eucalypticola. NCBI lineage: Bacteria > Pseudomonadati > Pseudomonadota > Betaproteobacteria > Burkholderiales > Burkholderiaceae > Caballeronia > Caballeronia eucalypticola. The sequence continues at coordinate 117,638 of NZ_JBLKRU010000019.1, read as the reverse complement.
TGAGGGTGTGGGCGGGATCGTAAAGTCGCTCGATACCTTCGATGCGGTGCCGGACATCCAATCAGCGCGCGACGACTACGAAATTTTGGGGTGGGACCTTGAGCCGGGCGACGCGCTGATTTTCCATGCCTTGACTCTCCATGGCTCGAGCGGTAACGGATCAGATCAGAAGCGCCGTGCGCTTGCCACCCGATGGGGCGGCGATGATGTGTCGTTCAAGGCCACGGGAAACGAAATGAAATCGGCTTGGGCCCACGGGCTCAAGCATGGCGACAAGCTCGCCGGGCCATCTTTTCCGCACGTGCTCCCGGAGATTGATCTCATTTCGCTTGAACCCCGCATGCGCGGCCCGGTCGCGCCGGACCCCGTCCTTGCCAGGGAAGTTGCGCAGCAGCAGTCGCAGTTCAGCCGGATCGAACGGATCTAGACGCACAAAGTACCAGCGCCCTATCGCGGCGTTGTCTACCGATATAGGTTCAGACTCCCCGTCAACTATCTCTCATCTATCTGAACGCACGTAAATGGCTGTCAGCGCCATCGACCCGTTCGAAGTTGGCATCTGCCCCTCCAGTTCGCACACGGTCGGGCTCAATGTGAGCGGCCTATCTTTTCGTCAATGCGCTGAACGGACGGCCAATTGTCAGATATCACCCGTGTCTGCGCGCATAGTTGTGCGGTTCGTTGGGCGCCACAAGCAAAGGTCACCGCACCGATAAAGGAATTCTCCTCGGGCTTTTGGGCGAGGCCCCGGATTCCATTGACCCCGATACCGTCGAGTCGAAAACAGAACGGGTGCTGTGCGGAGGGGTGCTATCGTTGCTGGAAGAGAAGTCGATCGAGTTTCTACCAAAACGCGACATCTGTTTTACCGCCAAGCGCTCCCCTGAGCATCCGAACGGACTCAAACTGATAACATTCGACGAGGGTGGGAAGGTCGTCAAAGCAAATATTTGCCTCGTAGTAGGAGGAAGATTCGTCGTTACTGAGGGTGTCGGTAGTTCCGTGTCCATGAGGCCGGCCAGCAACCTCCCCAACGTTTCGAAGCGGTCGAGAATTGCCGGACATATGCCGCAGTTCTGGAAAAAGTATTGTGGCGCTGATGTTCGAGAATGAACTTGTGTGGCGCTTCGAATAAGAGGCTCACAGTGGTCCTTTGAGAATCAGGGATGTAATGCACGCATGCGTTGAGTGAGGCTGCCGGAGTGAAGGTGAGCTTTATCGGACCGCTCGGAGTGAAGCGACGCGCAAAACTGCTCCGCGACAAACTGGCCGCGAAAGAAGCAGCTCGCAAGGCATTGCAGGGCGATGATATTCACTACGTTTTGTTAGACTCTGTCATCAGGACCATGATGCAAACATTCGCAGACTTGAAAACGAAGTACAAAGAAACATCCCGCGGGGCTCGCTGTGGGCATAATCGAGTGCTGACTTCTTTCGCTACCAGCGACCTCCAACTCCAAGTTCGGCGCTTGTAGGTATCTTCTGTTTCAACAACCCAGCAAATTAAAAAGACAAGGTTCCGTTGACCACCGAGCCCCTTTAGATAGTAGTTAGCGGAGATTTCTCATGGCAAAGATCGGCACAGAGCGCGATGACCGATCCAGTGCAATCAGCGGCAATCGCGAAGGCGAAGCACTGCCGTCTCAGTTAGTTTCAAAGAGGATCGCTGAGTCAGAGACGCTGGCGCGACGGCTACCGGGGCGCAAGCTTCGGATGTTGTTGTGCTGCGCGGGCGCTCCCTTCCTCATCATGCTCGACTCAAACATTGTTGCTGTGTCGCTCCCCTCGATCGCTCGTGACCTACACGGCGAGTTCACCGACGTGGAATGGGTTGTCAGTGCCTATATCCTCCCGTTTGCTGCGCTGTTGATACCTGCTGGCGCATTAGCCGATCGGCTCGGGCGACGACGCATGTTACTTTTAGGCTTGTCTATTTTTACGCTCGCTTCACTACTATGCGGCCTGGCACCTAGCCTAGTTGTCTTGAACGGAGCAAGGGCACTGCAGGCCGTGGGCGCGGCGCTCCAACTCAGCGCGGCACTGGCTGTAATCACACATGGCTTCCAGGCTCAGGAACGGGCTCGCGTGTACGCGATCTTAGGCACCGTGATGGGCATTGCTCCATCTCTTGGACCACTCGTTGGTGGCCTAGTCACCTCTTACCTCGGATGGCGATGGGCCTTTCTCATCAATGTGCCAATTGGAGCCAGCCTGGTCACGCTCATCGTCTTTTCCGTCGATGAATCACGGGATCCCAACGCGGGAAGACTGGATTTGCCGGGCATTTTTCTTTTTGGGACCGGCCTGTTCAGCATAGTTTGGGCCTTAATCGCAGCCAACAGCATCGGCTGGGGAAGCACCTCGACATACAGCAAGCTCGTGGTGGGTGCCCTACTACTTATTGCCTTTTTCTTTGCGGAGCGGATGCATCCACGACCGATGGTCGATCTATCAATCTTTCGAGATCGGACCGTCGTCGGCGCAGCCATAGCTATGTTCGGCTACGCTGCAGCAGCGCAAGTCATGATGACTCTCCTTCCTCTCTACTTGCAGGACATGTTTAGCTACTCACCGGCAATAGCGGGGCTGGCGATGATACCGTTTGCTTTACCGTTGCTAGTCGGCCCAAGCATCGGCGGAAGACTGTCATTACGAGTGACGAGTCGAGCGATCCTCGTCTTTGGACTGGGACTGGTCGCGACGGGCAACGCATTCATCGCCGCGACAATCCTAGCCGGCTGCGGATACTGGGCGGCCGCGATCGGTATGGTTATCACCGGATCGGGTGCCGGACTGCTTAACGGCGAGACGACGAAAGCTCAGATTAGCGCTGTCAGGCCCGAACGGGCCGGGATGGCCTCCGGTATCGCCGGTGCTACACGCTTCGTGGGAATCATAGTCGGACTGGCGGGAATGGGCGCTGTGCTTGCGGGAGTCGCCGAGAGCAGCCTACATAGTCTTGGACTTCCTCGAGTTCATGGACGAGCCATTGAGTGGCACGCTTTGAGTCTGCGCATCATGGGAGGTGATGCGAACGGCGCCTTGTCTGCCCTACCCGCGGAGACCCGTGAATCGATCGAACATGCAGTACGCAGTAGCGTGGCACATGGCTTCGGTGCGGCGCTCGCGGTCGGCGCGATTGTTGCAGCAGTCTCCAGTGCGTTGAGCTGGCTGTTGATCCGTAGGGTTGATCCATGCGAGGCCGAGTCCGTGTGAGGGCGTCGATGTCGACGCGTATGAATGTTCCAAGGAGGTGATGCAGCCTGAGAAAAAGATGCGTCAGTCCAAACGGGTAATGCGCCGCCTTTTGTAGTATTGGTGCTGTCTGGCGCGCGCCCGTGCAGCAGCGTCGGCCGGTGACAGCGCTGCACGCATCAGTGCGATTGCCACGGCGCTGGCCTCGATCGGCTCGGTCATGAAGGTTAAGGGCCCGCGCAGACGTCGCGGTGTTGCTCGCGGCAAGCGGGCACGACGATCTGCAACGATGTGCGTGAGAGCGCCTCGAAGTCGGTCCTGTCCTTCGGCACGGCCAATCCTATCGGCAGCGCCAACTCGTGAATGTCAAGGCAGAGCGTGCCGAACGGCAGGCTCGCGAGGCCGGGGGAGCATCGTCAGGTTGTTGAGCTAGTCACGTAAGATGACGTGATGTAGAAGTCGAAGTCGCTCTATCACGGTCACCGTTTTCCGGCCGAAGTCATCAGTTGCGCCGTGCGTTGGCATTTTCGCTTCCAGTTGAGTTTGCGCGACACCGATGAACTGCTTTTCGAGCGCGGGGTAGTCATGACGTAGGAGACGACACGATGCTGGTGCGACAAATGCGGTAAGGACTTTGCTCCCCGTGTGAGAGACGCACAACGCAAGCCGGGCAGCACATGGCATCTTGACGAGACGTTCGTTACGCTGAGAGGTGAACCGTATTTGCTATGGCGGGCAGTCGACGAGCGTGGCGCGGAGCTCGACGTACTGGTGCCAAAGCGGTGCGACAAGGCCACCGCCAAACGCTTCTTCAAGCGCGTGCTGCACTCGAACCGGTGCCCCTCAAGATCGTCACCGATCAGTTGCGCAGCTATCCGGCGGCAAAAGCCGAGATCCCGGAACTTGCGAACATAAAGTACGTGTTCGTCAAAGCTGCAGCACGACTGAAAAATCGCGTAGAAAACTGTCATCTACCGAAACGCGAGTGCGAGCGTCGCACGCGACGGTTTTCGCGACCCGAAACGCACGCAGAAGTTTCTCTCGTGCTTCCGCCGATCCGTCAACATTTCGCGCTTAAGCGATATCTGCTGCGCGCTTCACTTTATCGCACAACTTGCTGCCCGCTTTGCCGCCTTGAGCAAATTCACCGAGATCGCCCAAAATCCGTCGTTCGATTTCTGATCAGTCATCACGCCTGCCGTCGCGCCGCCCAATCTCGGTAAGTTGACAATGCTCTTTGGACGCCTCCCGGAGCACACCCGCCACTCCCGCGTGCCCGCGGTGCGTGCCGGCCAGCGGCCAGTTCTCGCCCGGGATGGTCCACTCAACATCTCCGGCACAGAAAGCCAGCAGAGCTTGCCTATCGCCGCGGCCGATTCCTGCAAATAAATCCTTCACAGGCGAAACGTTTTATTTAGGATTTTAACTATTTTCTACTATGTTGATTTCCACCGAAATCTAACCCGGCGTTTTTATCGAATTTGACCGGGTTGAAAATATGTCCCGCATTGCGTGGGACGATTGTCCGACGTTACCCATACGGAAAATGCGATAAGCAGAAGCAAGCCACTCCGACGCCGAAGAATGGTCAGGCCCAGCGACCAGCCTCCTCAAAGCTAAGGCGAGGATTGCGTGGAAACACTGACGCTTGATCGCCATGGCCAATGCTGCAGATAAAGTTCGACTGAGTACGCGTGCCAGAGAAGAAGGCTTTATCCACGCCAGCGTTGTCGAAGCCAGACATAGGGCCGCAGTCCAGTCCCAACGCACGCGCAGCAACGATGAGGTAAGCGCCCTGCAGCGTTCCGTTCCGCATTGCCGTCACCTCGGCCACCCCCGGTGCTGCGAAGTACTGCTGCATAAACTCAGCAGCGTGAGGCAAAAGCTTTGGGAGCTCGGCCGCGAAATCCAAATTGTGGCCAATAATGACCGTGACAGGGGACTGTAGAATTTTCGCTTTATTCGGTTCCGCAGCATGCCCGGCGAGTGTAGCCTTTCCATCGGAGCTACGCACCCAGACAAATCGCGCGGGGCTGCTGTTCGCAGATGTCGGCCCCCATTTCATGAGGTCATAAATTTCGCGCACCGTATCATCCTCAACGGGACGATCTGCCCAACTGCTGAAAGTGCGAGCGGAGCGAAAAATCTGATCAAGCGACTGATCGTTTAAAGCGGAAGTCATAGATAAACTCCATTCAATGATTTGAACATCAAATGTGATCAACGAACTATTCGATCACGATTTATCAGTCGAACTTGACCAGATCTTTAAAGATTAGTTGACCCCAGCTATTTCCACGCGCCTGCACAAGCAGTCCGCCTTCCGAAAGGCCGCCAAGTTTGATCGGCGAGAAACCGAGTTTCTCTGCAAGCGCACCAATCTCCGTTGCGGCGCCGTCATCGTCGCTCGTCAGGAAAACGACTCTCTTGCCACCATGTACGGTCGGATCCTGGTCAAGGACCGAAGCACCTAAATGGTTGAAGCCTCTCACCAGTTTTGCACCGGAGAAGGCCCGTTCGACGACCTTGGAAGAGGGCTGTCCTCCCAGTTCCTCAGGCGACACGCCGTAGGCATTAGTCACATCGACTATAGTCTTGCTCTTCCAAGTGAGCAGCGCCTTCGCGACATCCGGGTGCGACTCGAAACGGACAGCCAAAAAGATGATGTCGGCCTTGATGGCTTCCGACAGTTTTTTGGGAATGATCATGGGTCCGATCGCGGTCGCGGCCGATGCAAAGCTTTCCGGGTCGCGAGTGGTTGCAACGGATACTTCGATGCCGTTGCGGGCGAATGCCTTGGCCAAAGCCTGGCCGATTTTGCCGAAGCCGATAATTGCATAACTCATAGATTTCCTTCAGTTTGCTGAGCCCTACGGCGCTCCGAATAATCGAATGGAGCGCCGTAAGGCGTAGCGTCAGAGTTGCGCCAGGCCGCCGTCGACGGCGAGTTCGCTGGCGGTCATGAAGCTGCTGTCTGACGATGCGAGGAAGGCAGCCGCTGCCGCGATTTCTGATGGATCGGCCATGCGCTGGAGCGGAGTCATAGCGGCGTAGACTTTCTGGCCTTCTTCACCAAGCGCTGCCTTCGCGAGTTCGGTCGCAGTCGCGCCGGGCGAGAGCACGTTCACCCGGATGCCGGTCCCCTTCAAGTCCTCCGCCCACGTCTTCGCGAGGTTGCGCACTGCCGCCTTGCTTGCGCTGTAGGCGGTCATTGTCGGGGCGCCGGTGGTGCCGGCGCTCGAACCGGTCAGGATGATCGAAGCGCCTTTGCCCATCAACGGCAGCGCCTTCTGGATCGTGAAGATCGTACCCTTCACATTGGTGTCGAACGTTTCGTCAATGTGCTCGGCGGTGATCTCGCCGAGCTTTGCCTGGCTTCCCGCGCCGGCATTGGCGAAAACGATATCGAGGGTTCCGCGCTCGGCCTTCACCGCCGCATAGAGTCGGTCCAGATCGGCTTCATCGGAGACCGAGCCCTTCACCGCCCGGGCATTGGCCCCGAGTTCGGCCACGGCGGCGTCGAGCGCTTCTTGTCGGCGGCCGAAGATGAAGACGAACGCACCTTCCTCGATGAAGCGCTTTGCTGCAGCGCGGCCGATGCCGGTAGCGCCACCGGTGATTACGGCGGTCTTTCCATTCAGTCTGGTCATGTCGTGGATCCTTAGTTGGAGCTGCAGGGAAGCTGGAGAAATGCTTGGCTGAAGACAATTCGGCCAGCGCCTCTGTTCCCTTTGCCACAAGGGCGCTGTATGATGCGGATCACCGATCCAGATCCGAATTCACATTAACCGGTTCACAGGTCCAATTATGTGGATCACTGATCCGCTTGTCAAGACCCCCCATGCGAGCCGACGCCAGAAAAAACTACAGCCATCTACTAGCAGTCGCGCGTGACGTCGTCGCAGAACACGGCGCCGACGCGTCCATGCGAGATATCAGCCGCCGGGCCGAAGTCGGGTTGGCAACGCTGCTTCGTCATTTCCCGACGCGAGAAGCTTTGTTCGAAGCGTTGCTGCGTACAAATCTGGATGCTCTGACGCAGAAGGCAGTCGAGCTCGAAACGTTGGATCCACCTGACGACGCCCTCGTATCCTGGTTTCGCGAAGGGGTGGAGTTCGTCGGTAGCTACAGCGGTGTTGTCGCCTTGATGGCGAGCGCCCACGCGAACCCGAACTCCGCGCTCTACGCTCCATGCGCAGCGGTGCGATCAGCGGGCGCGCGACTACTACTCCGTGCTCAGGCAGAGGGAACGGCGCGCGCTGATATGGATGCGGACGACCTGTTCGCTCTAATGTCGGCGCTCGGCTGGCTCGTCGGCCAACACTCATTTGCACCACGGGCCGATCATCTCTTTCACCTTATCGCGAGCGCCATCCTGCCAAATCGGTCGAGCAGCGAGGTCAAGAAGGCAACGAGTTGAGTCAGATCTAGGTATTTGCGTCTGTCTCGAATGCGCGCGCCAGTGCTTGCGTGTCGATATATTCCCGGACGTTGCTCACTTTGCCATCTCGAATAGTAATGTCGAAGACCCAATCGTCCCTGAATGGCTTATTTGTGGCTTTGATTTTCCCCGTGGCGATGCCGATCACCAAAACCCGGTCTCCCTGCGCCACGAATTCCAGAGGCTCTGGATATGTCATTTCTATCTCGTTGGAAGCCTTCTGAAGCACGGCCGCCAATCCCGCGTGCCCGCGGTGCGTGCCGGCCAGCGGCCAGCCCTTGCCCGGAACGATCCACTCAACGTCTTCGGAAGCTAACGCCAGCAGAGTTTGCGCGTTGTAGCTGCCCATTGCCGCAAAGAAATCCTTCACAATCTGAATATTCTCTTCGATGCTCATCTAATCTCTCCAATTTTACTTAAGTCCGAGTGAGTCCAATCTAATTGGACTCACCGTGGCCCACGCGAGGCGAAATCGCATGAAATATCGATCGCGATTCATCAGTCGAACTTGACCAAGTCCTTAAAGATCAGTCGACCCAGCTATTGCCCCGCGCGTGCACAAACAGTCCACTTTCGGAAAGGCCCCCAAGTTCGATCGGCGAAAAACCTAGATTCTCCGCAAGCGCGCCGATCTCCTCTGCTGCGCCGTCATCGTCGCTCGCCTGGAACACGACTCTCCTACCCCATGTACGGCCGGATCCCGGTGGGACGGCAGCGCCTAAATGGTTTGAAAATCCTAACCAGTCTTGCACCGGTGAACGCCTTCGCGACATCCCCGGCAGAAACAGGTTGCGCCTAAGCTGCGATAAAGTCGGTACGGTTCCGTACCCGACGGTAAGCATAACAGCACGTTGTCTTATAGGCTCGCGTGTGGCGGACTCCTTGCCGGCATTCGCGCTCAACAAAAACTCCTTAAAGTGCTTCCCTGTTGTTTATTACACCATTATCCATTCAGGTGTACTCCTAATTAAGCGCTCTGGCATACTGCATGGACGATTAGATTTCCGAAAATTGAATGGACTCCTTGAGAGGGCCTTGCCCGACCAAGCGCGGTGCTGAGATATTCCTGCGCTGAACCCAATTAAATTGCGAGGCACGCTTCGATCCACGCCCCGGTGCGCCGTATTAATATAGCTGAAGGAGTCCACTCTGGATTCGTTGCTTCGTACACTAGCGTTCATAACAAGCAGCGTCTTCAAAACATTAACCTGGTTGTTGCACTTCGAATCGAGACCTCCTCTATTCGAAAAGGGCGCTTGGCTGACATTGACAGGCAGTTCTGCGACCGGGACAACGCGCCGAACGACATCCGTTCTCGCGTGCATTCCGGTACAACCAACACGGCCAATGTGATGACGATTCCTGCAGCCTTGGCCTTTCATGATCGAATCAGTGCGGAGGATAAAGGTGCAAAGTTGCGTTATTTGCGCGATTACTGGGTGTCGCGCGTCAAAGGTTTCAAGGGGGTGGAAATACTAACGCCAGACGAGCCAGGGTTATATGGCTCTATAACGTCGTTTCGACTGGCTGGGAAAACGACAAAGGCAGACAACCAGGCGATCGCAAACCGCAAGTTTGACAAATACAAAGTATTTACTATGCCACGAGGGGGCGTCGCCGCCGGTGACTGTGTGCGCGTGACAACTTCATTGTTCACGCGCACAAGTGATCTGGACGGCCTCGTCGTAGCGATTAAAGACGTAAGCAACTCCGGATAGCACCGGGCCGGCGGGCATGGAGTCCTTCACTGCAGCTGGCCCGCCCCGCCATAGCTCACCCGTCCAATTAAACCATCTCCGTTAAGTTAAGTGTCAAGTGAAACGAATTTGATAAGTTGAACCTTAGGCTCCGAGCAGGGCTTCGATTCCAGACTCGATGGTCTTGCACGTCCATGTGACAAAGCGTCGGCAGTGATGTTTGGCCTGCTCTAAGATTTCGATCGTGTTCATCTCGGGACCGTAGGACGCCAGATAGAACAGCAAAATTCGATGTTTGATGAGTCAGCGCTCTAGCGTTTCTTAATCGACACGTTGTCAAGCGCGACGACCGTCGGGCACTGAGCGGCCAGTTGAAGGACGTGATCGAGGAATTGAAGGACCGCGGTACGCTTGACCAATTGCGTTGTGGCTTCATGAATCAGTGTTTCGGCGCCGAAATCGATCTCGCCCATGACCGAACGTCGGCAATGCAGGTGGGGCGTGACGCTATGCGGGATGCCACGCGGTGACCAGCCACGCTGAATCGAGGGCGGAGCCGAGAAGCCAGCTGCGTCGCAAGAGGTCTTGCAGCACTGGCGACCGCGGGCAGCCTTCAGCAGCTTTTGAGAGCATGATGGCCTTCATGGCGAAGTTCTGCGCCTCACTCTCTTTTAAATAAAATAGGTCTGAACCCGTTAATGCAAAAGGGCTAGCCCAATTGACGAACGGTCGCTGCAAGCCGCTTTCCCAGTTTTCCGTAGAGCTGAACCGCTCGAATGCGGTCTTCATACGAGTACATGGACTGCCTCCAGCTTTTTCATGTACTCGTCCGCAGCCCCGTAAGATATCCGGCCCTTTAGAAACAGCGCTAACAATTCCGACGCTCGTCTTGTGCCACTGCGCCACCTTGCAACGGCACCTTGGCTCAGCGAAGTCGATGAACTGCCTCTTCCCAGCATGCTAGAACCAGCGCATCGACGATTTGCGTGTAATTGAATGACCTCGGGGTGGACGGCGACCTATTGCTGCCACGGCGGCTTCAGCGTCATGCCATTGCGCCCCAGGACGCGGTGGACGGGAGAGCACGGCGGACCTCGCGGGCGGCAACCGCCGCTGCCGGGCCGACAGCGGCCGCTCGCATTAGTCGTGGACAGCTTGCCAATCAAGCCCAGCCGCGCCTACTTATCTTTGCGATAACGCCGCCGATGGCATTCAGACTGATTAAGATTTGCGCGTACGATGGCCGCGCACGCAACGCCTGACGGATGGCATTTTGGGCCGCGCGTAGAGATATTCCCCTACACATCGTCTGACAATAATGTCTTGCATCGAAGGCATGTTTGACTGACAATCCAAACGAAGACGGCGTCTGCAAGAGGTCGAACGTGCTTCGTTCGTAACCCATTTGGAGCGCGTTTTGGCGGACCACGTCGTCGAAATACCGAAGAATGCTTTAGCACTCGTCGCCGTGAACTGATAAACAGTCTTTAACTCACAGGAGTCGAAATATGAAAAACATCCCAATTGGCGTTATGGAGCACGTGGGTGTCGTTATGGAAGACCTGGCGGCGGCACGCGTGCTGTTTCATGAAAAGCTGGCGCTTCCAATTGCAGACTACCCAGAGTCCGAAGATGGACCCGCATTTGCGGTCAAGGTCGGCAAAACCTTAATCCGCGTGGCGTCGACGCAATCAGTGGATGCTCGGATGGGACGCCGTGGTGTTAACCATGTCGCATTCAAGGTTTCATCGCTAGGCCAGGCTCAAGAGATCCTGAAAGAAGCTGGGGCGAAAATCCAAGCGGAGCAGGCGACCGGCTCGGGAATGCGCAGCGCGATATGGAGCGACCCGGCCACGACCATTGGGATCCCGCTTCAATTCCTCGATAAGGGTGCTGCTCTAGAATTCAAAGAGCCTTCCAAGCAGCCATTCATCGAGCGAGTTGATCATTTGGGCATAGCAGCCGAAAGCGGTGACCGGGCACGCAAGCTTTACGTAGACGGTCTTGGTTGGACGCTCGAATCCACGCAGACAGACTCTGAGTTTCTCGTACCTATCGAGGTTACCTCTAACGACAAGTATGGCGCCACGTCACACTCACATCAACCGATTGCCAAGGTCGGGTCGGGTCTAATTGCGCTATTCGTCACCGTTGGCGATTTTGATCTGGAGATCATGCAGCCCATCGGTGCAGCGAAGATTTCAACTCCATTAGGAACGATCCCGGGGTCCGTTGGGCAGGATCAAGGTGCCATTGCGCAGGCGCTACAAAAGCGAGGCGAAGGTCTCCTGCACATTTGCTTCAAAGTGCCCGACATCGACGCAGCCATTGCACGGGTTACAGCGGAAGGTATCGCAATGATCGATCCGGTTTCTCGACCTGGCTCGCGCAGCGGTCGAATTGCATTTATGGACCGCCGGTCGACGGAACGTGTTTTACTGCATTTCATCCAGCGCACACCAATCGAATAGGTGCTTAGCTATGGTCAATCAATCAACTCCGGCGATATCACCCGCGGAAAGCTCGTGCTGGACGCTGGTCGATGCACTTCGCGCCCAAGCGCAAAGGAATGGCGAAGCGCCGTTTGTGACATTCGAAGGTGAAGACCCGCTTTCCTTCGCTGCTTTGGATCGAATGAGTGACGCGTGTGCTACCGGCTTGGCGCGCATCGGGGTTGGTCAAGGTGACCGCGTTGCGATCATGGCGGAAAACAGCTTAGCGTTTCTAGTTCTTTTTTGGGGCGTACAGAAAAGACGGGCGATCCTGATTCCTATCAATACCGAATTGAAGGGGGACTTACTCGCTCATCAGCTTCGAGATAGCTCACCAAAAATCATCGTGAGTGATAAGTACCTAGGAGAGCTAAGTCCTTTGATGCCCGCAAGCGTCGAGAGGTTGGTTTCGATCGGGTTTGCTGATGGCTCGAGTGCCGCTAGTATGACCTTCGATGACCTATGTGCGGAAGCGAGCCCTTCCGCCATATTGGCGCCTGAATCAAGCGACTTGTGTCTAATTCTCTATACATCCGGAACGAGCGGACGTGCCAAGGGCGTATTAATCCCACAAGCGCATGCGTACATTTTTGGTTTACAACAAGCGCGTGCTCTCGGTGTTTCGAAAGAAGATTGCTTCTTCATAGCTTTGCCGTTGTTCCACGTAAACGCCTTGCTGATGTCTTTAGGAAGCTGCCTCGTGACCGGTGCCCGAGCGTACGTGTGCGTGAAGTTTTCGGCGTCGCGTTGGCTTGAAAAAATCCGAGCCTGTGAAGCGACTATCACAAACTGCCTAGGCATCATGGCGGAGTTCGTTCTTCGTCAACCGGAAACGCCTGATGATCAGCGCCATAGTCTTCGTGCGGTTATGGCTGTTCCGGTGCTCGCGTCATGGGCAGAAAAATTCGAATCGCGCTTCGGTGTTCGTCTGGTTCAGGTTTATGGGATGACGGAATGCAACATTGTGTCCTTTTCCGACCCTGCTGACTCGGTTGAACCCGGCTGCGTTGGAGTACCGTGCGACGAATTCTTTGACGTATGTATTGTCGATCCTCAAACCGACCGCCCTCTTTCTGAAGACAGCGTCGGGGAGATCGTAATTCGCCCGAAGGCGCCTTTTGCCTTCATGCAAGGATATCTGGGGCAACCCGAAGTCACACTGCAGACCTGGAGAAATCTTTGGTTTCATACCGGCGATGGGGGGCGATTAGACAGAAAGGGCCGACTCCACTTTGTTGACCGAATCGGCGACTTTATCCGTCGCAGGGGTGAGAACATTTCTCCGTTTGAGATCGAGCATGTTCTCGCATCTCATCCAGATATCGCAGAGTGCGCAATCGTAGGAGTGAAAATCGACGATGCCGGAGGCGAAGACGAAGTGAAAGCTTACGTGGTTTTGGGGCAAACGCGAGTTGGCTATGCTGAGTTGCTTGAATGGTCGAAGGTGCGACTGCCGCGCTTCGCTGTACCTCGGTTCTGGGAATTCGTTGACGCAATCGACAAGACTGCCACGGGGAAGGTCAAAAAGAAAGATTTGCGTGCGCGCGGCGTAAATGCGCTGACCTGGGATAGGGAAACGCAATGTGTCTTTGGAGCTGCTCCCGAATCAAATGAAGGCGTGGACACAATCTCAGCAGGAAAGGAATTGACATGAAGGCTTTGGTCTCTGGATTCGAATTGATTGAAGGGCCAGTCTGGCATCCTCAATTTGGGCTATTTTTTGCAGACGCGGTAAAAGGTGGCGCCTATGTCGTGGATCGTCAGGGCAATGTCTCTACAGTATTCGAGCACCGTCGTGGTATCGGTGGCATGGCGTGGCATGACAGAGGTGGACTCATAATTTCTGGCCGCAACGTCGCCTACAAGGGCCCGGCAGCTGATGGAACGATCGCATTAATTGAAAATGATAGCGATCATGGGCTGGTAGGGTTCAACGACCTAACAACTGATTCGTCAGGTCGAATTTATGTTGGTGCACTCGGATTTCGACCGACTGAGACTCAACTGTCGGGCGTCGGTGGTTCTCAGAAAGGCGCACCCCTATTCCTGATCGAACTCGATGGATCTGTCAGAGAGGTGTATCCCGATATTAAAATATCGAATGGAATGGGATTTAGTGCGGACGGACGAAAGCTCTATCACGCGGACTCCGGCACTCGAGAGGTTTATGAATACGACGTTCAGGATAATGGAAACCTTGCCGATCGTCGCATCTTCGCCTCCGTCCCCGAAGGACTGCCCGACGGCTTAGCCGTCGCGGCCGATGGCTCTGTATGGGTGGGCGTCGCGCACGCAGGAAAAGTAAAAGTCTTCGCTTCTGACGGCAGGTTTGAGAGGCAGATCGACTTTCCTGTCCCAATGGTCACTAGTCTGTGCTTCGGTGGTGATGACATGCGCGACGTATTCGTCACTTCCGGATCCGATGGGAGTGGCCGCGCCGATGCAGGAACGATCTTCCAACTCCGCTCTGACATTCCCGGCTTACCCGTCTCGCCGGCACGTGTGAATTTTTGAGCCTATCCCAAGTTGCATTGACCGAAAACTACAAAGGAAATGGCTGGAGCCCAATGCTGAATGCCGTTGGGATGTGGGGTGCCTGGACCGCTGCTGGCCTTTCCTGCAAAGAGTGGCAAAGCCGGTCTAGCGTAGCAGGCATCGAAACATTTTCGAGGATCAGGAGGAGATAAAGCTCTATCAGATCACCAGACGAAAAGGCCTTGCAATGTGTAACGGATCGTCTGACAATGTCTTTGCGCTTTCTTGCAATGTTTCGCCTTCTAAGGCGCCCAGAACTACAAAAAAATCCCGCCGATAAACGGTTAGGAGACAAGCGATGAAAATGAGAACCAAGATAGCGACCCTTGCATTGCTTGTTTTACAAGCAATGGTGGTCGACGCGTCAGCTCAGGTCTCTGGCGGCGTCGTCAAGATCGGCGTGATGAACGATCAGTCGGGTCCGTACGCTGATTTGGCAGGCCCAGGTTCTGTGATCGCCGCGCAAATGGCGGTTGAGGACTTTGGCGGGACGGTGCTCGGTAAGCCGATCGAAGTGATTAGCGCAAACCATCTCAACAAAGCTGATGTCGGAATCAACATCGCACGACAGTGGTTCGACACGGGCAAAGTGGACCTTGCAGTCGACATTGTCAATTCTTCAGTTGCGCTTGGCGTTCAGCAATTAGCACGTGAAAAGAATCGTATAGTCATAGGCACAGCTGTTGGTACAAGCGACTTTACTGGAAAATCCTGTACACCAAATTCAATTTCCTGGCTTTACGACAGTTACGCTCTGGCGAATGGCCTTGTGCAATCGGCGGTGAAGAACGGTCTAGACAGCTGGTACTTCATCACCGTTGATTACGCATTCGGTCAGTCAATGCAAGCTGATGCGACTCGCGCGATCGCGAACGCTGGTGGGAAGGTGTTGGGGAGCGTACGCCATCCAATAAATACATCGGACTTTAGCTCTTACCTCCTTCAGGCCCAGGCTTCAGGCGCGAAGGTCGTTGCCTTTGCGAACGGTGGCGCTGACCTAATCAACTCACTGAAGCAAGCACGTGAGTTTGGCCTCGCGAGCCGCGGTCAGACAATTGTGACGCCGGTGATGTTTATAACGGATGTGAAGTCACTTGGCTTGGAAGCTGCGCAGGGCCTCAGGTTTGTTACTGCGTTCTATTGGGATCGTAACGACGAGACGCGGCAATGGTCGAAACGATTTTTTGAACGTCACAAGGCAATGCCAACGATGGTGCAAGCGAGCGTCTATTCGGCTGTGCGGCACTATCTTGCGGCCGTGAGTGATGCCAAAACCGATGAAGCTCAGGCAGTCCTCGCACGTATGCGTGCAAATCCGGTCAATGACTTTTATGTCAAAAACGGACAAATCCGAGCAGACGGAAGGTTGGTCCATGATATGTATCTCGTAGAAGTTAAGAAACCCGCGGAGTCACACGGGCCTTGGGATTTGTACAAGATTATTCGCACGTTGCCTGGCGCAGAAGTATTTCGACCAGCTGAAGAAAGTGGATGCCCGCTAGTTAAGAAAAGCTAGGCGCCAGACAAGGAACTGCAATGACACAACCTTTCATCTATCTCGAACGTACTGGCGAAATTGCGAGGCTCGTTATAAATCGTCCCGAAAAGCGGAACGCACTGTCGCTCGCGATGTGGCAAGCGATCCCGCAGCTAATGGATGAAGTCGTTGCAGACTCCATAGTGAAGGTTCTTATTATCCAAGGGATCGACAAAAGCGCATTCGCTGCCGGTGCCGATATCGATGAGATCGCTGCGTGCGCCGGAAACGAAGAAAAAGGCTGGATGTATATGGATGCTGTGCACGCAGCAGAAAACGCGATTGGCCAGTGCGAAAAGCCTGTCATCGCGATGATCCGTGGAGACTGTATCGGCGGTGGCGTCGAAATCGCGCTTGCGTGTGATCTGCGATTCGCGGCTACTGGTTCGAGGTTTGGTGTCACGCCAGCAAAGCTTGGTCTGGTCTATAGCTTGGCGTCGACTAAACGTTTGACCGCGCTTGTTGGCCCATCGATGGCGCGGGATTACTTGTTTAGCGCTCGCCTGTTTGATTTGACTGAAGCACGCTCGGTCGGGCTAATAGATCGTGAGTTTTCTCTGAGCGATATTGAAGAGGCAACGAACACTTATGCAAATTCTCTGTGTCAG
This sequence comes from Caballeronia eucalypticola, assembly GCF_047608185.1. Lineage (NCBI taxonomy): Bacteria > Pseudomonadati > Pseudomonadota > Betaproteobacteria > Burkholderiales > Burkholderiaceae > Caballeronia > Caballeronia eucalypticola. Next base: position 101,133 of record NZ_JBLKRU010000019.1, on the reverse strand, counting down.
AAATCTCAGTGGTCCATAAGGGCAGCGAAGGCCATCGTTCAGGCGGCGCTCGACGGCGCCGTTGTCGAAGACGCAAAGGTTCGTCAGTTTCGCGGCGGCTCGTTTTTGGCACTAGACCTCCAAGAGGGTGTTCGCGCGTTCCGAGAGAAACGCCCGCCGGAGTTCACTTGGTGCTGAGCTGAGGACATCATGACGAGTCGGCTTGCGAAAGTCAGTCTCTTCAAGAAGTGTTATGCCGATTTTCTGGGTTGCCTCACGACAATAGGCCTTTGCGACGAAAGTCGCCGCGGCTTGATTCATAGCTAGATCGAGCCGACATGACTGCGCTAAGACAGAATGACTTTATTTTAGAAACAGAGCATATAAGAAAGGAATTCGCCGGCTTCGTGGCTGTTGATGATGTCTCTCTGCGTGTCGAACGGGGAACAATCCACGCATTGATTGGCCCCAACGGAGCAGGGAAAACTACTTGCTTTAATTTGTTGACGAAGTTTCTGACACCGACTGAAGGGCGCATTCGGTTTAATGGCGAGGACATCACTCAGTTGCAGCCTGCCGATATCGCGCAGTTAGGCTTGGTTCGATCGTTTCAGATATCAGCTGTTTTTCCGCAACTAACGTCCATTGAGAACGTACGGATCGCATTGCAACGAAAACGCGGTAACTCGTTCGATTTCTGGCACTCGCGGGCAATACTCAGCAAATTTAACGAGCGGGCAATGCACCTTTTAGCGGACGTTGGACTGGCGGACTTTTCAAGTTGCTTAGCAACCGAGTTGTCCTACGGAAGAAAGCGAGCGCTCGAGATTGCGACGACGTTAGCCCTGGACCCAGAGTTCCTCCTACTTGATGAGCCAATGGCTGGAATGGGACATGAGGACGTCGATAGCATAGCCAAGTTGATCAAGCGTATTTCCCAAAATCGAACTGTATTAATGGTTGAGCATAACCTTGCGGTGGTCGAGAGTATTTGCGATCGCATAACTGTGCTGGCCCGGGGCAAAGTGATCGCCGAGGGAGACTATGCTTTCGTTTCTCGCCATTCAGAGGTACTAGAGGCATATATGGGGGCCGGAAATGACTAACCCCAGAGATGCATTGTTGGCTGTCCGTGATCTACACGCTTGGTATGGCGAGTCCCACGTACTGCATGGGGCGAGTTTCGACGTAAAAGAAGGCGAAGTGATTACTCTGCTTGGGCGTAATGGTGCTGGAAAGACGACCACATTGAAGTCGATCATGGGAATGATAAGCAAGCGTTCCGGCTCGATTCATTTCGCCGGTGAAGAAATCATCAAGTCAACTTCGGACCAGATCGCGCGTCGCGGCATCGCGATCTGTCCCGAGGATCGAGGAATCTTTTCGACCTTGAGCGTTGAGGAAAACTTACTGTTGCCTCCGCGTGTGCACTCTGGGGGAATGTCCCTCGATCGCATCTTCACATTGTTTCCTAATCTTAAGGAACGCCTGAACACGCCTCAAGCCACGAGATTATCCGGCGGCGAACAGCAAATGTTGGCAATTGCTCGAATACTTCGCACAGGTGCACGACTATTATTACTTGACGAGCCGACTGAAGGTCTGGCGCCGGTGATTATAAAGCAAATCGGCGCTACTATTCGGGCGCTAAAAGATCAAGGTTTTACCATTGTCTTGGTAGAGCAAAATTTCAAATTTGCATCAACGGTCGCAGACGGCTATTACGTTATGGAGCACGGCCGCTTCATAGATAAATTTTCTAACGCTGAGCTAGAAGCGAATATCGGGAAACTGACAAGCTATCTCGGTGTATGAAAAACTGATGTCAATTCCAGGAAAATTGCAAAAAACACTATGATCACAATTTTCGGAATCCCGACGGTTGCTCTTTATGGCCAGCTCCTGATTGGGCTGATAAACGGTTCATTTTATGCGCTCTTGAGCTTGGGGCTTGCTGTTATATTTGGACTACTCAATATCGTGAATTTTACTCACGGCGCTCAGTACATGCTGGGTGCCGTGGTGGCGTATCTGCTCCTAAAGTTCTCAGGCGTTGGATATTGGACCGCTCTAATTATCGCACCCCTGACCGTGGGAGTCTTTGGTGTCATCCTAGAGCGCTTGTTTCTCCGGTGGCTTTATAAGCTAGACCCGCTTTATGGTCTGCTTCTTACGTTCGGTATTGCATTGATAATTGAGTCAGTATGTAGCAACAGTCTTGGGGCAGCTGGTGTTCCCTACCAGATGCCGGCGTCCTTGATTGGGGGGCGTGATTTAGGCTTTATGTTTCTACCAAACTATCGAGCTTGGGTAATCATTGCGTCGTTGACCGTGTGCCTAGGCACTTGGTTCGTTATTGAACGGACGCGGCTCGGATCTTACTTGCGCGCCGCAACAGAAAATCCGGAATTAGTGCGGGCGTTCGGAATCAGAGTTCCGCTTTTAATCTCGCTAACTTACGGTTTTGGGGTCGCACTTGCGGCCTTTGCTGGAGTGATGGCTGCCCCAATTTATAACGTCTCACCGGATATGGGTTCTGAACTGCTAATTGTCGTATTTGCTGTAGTGGTAATTGGTGGATTGGGATCAATCCTCGGTTCGATCATCGCTGGCTTGGTGCTCGGACTTGTGGAGGGATTGACGAAGGTGTTTTTCCCGGATGCAGCGAGTACCGCAATTTTCATTGTCATGGTTTTTGTACTCCTAGTTCGGCCCTCTGGAATTTTTGGACGGAGCAAATTATGAAACCTGCGAATCTTACATGTGGAGGGTCGCTTACGATGCGAGTTACTCGGCCTGAGATCGTCGCATTTGTAGTGATGTTGATCATATTCGCGATTGGTCCATTATTTGTATATCCCATACTGTTAATGCAGATAATGTGCTTCGCGATGTTTGCATGTGCGTTTAATTTGCTTATTGGTCACGTTGGGTTACTTTCGTTCGGTCACGCGCTTTTCTTTGGATGGGCGAGCTACCTGACAGCGTATGTTGCAAAGGATTGGGGTCTTCCTCCCGAAGTTGCGATTATTATCGGAACTGCTGCGGCGGCGCTTCTCGGATTTATTGTGGGCCTTCTCGCCATCCGCCGCCAAGGCATCTATTTCGCGATGGTAACTTTGGCCTTGGCGCAGATGATGTACTTTGCCGCAGTGCGGTTAAGTTTTACGGGCGGTGAGGATGGAATACAGTCTGTGCCGCGCGGCCGTATGTTTGGAGTTATCGATCTTTCAAATCCCACTTTATTATACGCGGTTGTTTTTTTAATATTTATTGGAACCTTTCTCCTAATTTACAGGATTGTCCATTCTCCCTTTGGCGAAGTTTTAAAAGCTATCCGCGAAAATGAGAGTCGCGCCATCTCACTTGGGTATAAAACTGAGCAATATAAGTTTTTTGCGTTTGTGCTATGTGCTGCCCTCTCGGGTCTCGCCGGCTCTACCAAGGCTATTGTTCTCCAAATTGCCTCGCTAACCGATGTTAGCTGGCATATGTCCGGCGAGATTGTGTTGATATGCCTGGTCGGAGGACTTGGGACGATTTTCGGTCCCGTAGTCGGCGCATTCGTGATTCTCCCATTGCAAAATAGCTTGTCCTGGATGGGGGAATGGGTCCCGGGAGTTCAGGGTGTAATTTTTGTTGTATGTGTGCTGGTCTTCCGCCGCGGCTTCATTGGCGAACTAGCTCAAAGGCTGCGGATAAAGCTTTAGGCTGAAGGAAATTTGGTCCGCGTAATAAGGCGCAGTTTGCTCGTCTTCCCCGTTATTACTCTGCCCGGCTTTTTCCAGGCCTGAGCCATGCAATCCAGTGTTCAGGAGCAATCTCAGAGTTGGGGCCGTCGGAATCTACTGAGGATCGAAAGGGTTTAAACGAGATTCCCCGGCGAATAAAAGAGGAAAGCAGACGTAGTCCCCGCCGTTCATGCGACAAACAGTGACTTTATTGAATCAAACGGTTAGTACATCTAAATATAATACGGAACGGAGGGTATGGAGATGGAAAACAGTAAAGCCTTGCTGGCCACGGTCGTGGGCCTCGCGATAGGCGCGTCAAGTCCCGTGGCTCGCGCGCAGAGCAGCGTCACGCTGTACGGCGTCATCGACACGGCCATCGATATTTCAAACCAGGGACATGGCACACTGGTGCGCGAAAATAGTGGTGAGTTGCAAGGCTCGCGCTGGGGCTTTATCGGTAAGGAAGACCTGGGTGGCGGCTATCAGGCGATCTTCACTTTGGAGAATGGCTTCAGTGCGAATACCGGCACGGCCGGACAAGGCGGTCTGCTGTTCGGACGCCAGGCGTTCATGGGCCTAACCGGACCACAAGGCACGCTGACTTTGGGGCGACAGTATTCGCCGGAATTCTGGGCATACACGTACAACGACGCGTTTCTCGCTGGTCTCGCAGGTGGCCTTTCGAATTTCTATCGAACGCTGCCCAAAGGCACCCCGCAGAACATGATGAATGCGTATGCGACGACAGCCCGGACCAACAACTCGATCATCTATAAAACGCCAAATTTGTTTGGCGTTACCTTGACGGCAATGTATGGCGTGGGAGGTGTCGCGGGCAGTGTAAAGGATGGCCAGACCTTATCAGGCTGGCTGAACTACACGCTCGCATCGCTTGCGGTAAACGCCTCATATTTGCGGATGATTACTGCTGATGGTTCCGGCGATATGATCGCCTGGACGGCTGGCGGTACCTACACGATTGGCCCGGCGCAAATCTTTGCTGCGTACAGCAAAGACACCGACACGTCGGCAAATACGCCGACCGTCTTTGCGCCGAAAGTCCAGTTCTCGCTCGCCAATCTCGGTCTGCGCTATCAAATCACGCCGTCGTTTATAGGCATCGCGCAGGTTGTGCGGGTTATTAACACGTCGGATGGCCTGCCCGCATCGCAAAATGCATGGATCGAGGTGATAGGTGTTCAGTACTCGCTGTCGACGCGCACTGCCCTGTTCGCCGACTACGGCCAAGTGCAGAACAAAAATGGTTCGACCTACTCGCTAGGTGGCGCGGTGACCGTGGGCGGTGTTGCGGCGCCCAGCTCGACAGGGCGCGTGCTGCAGATTGGCATGCGAACTACGTTCTGATTCATTGGCGGACGAAGTTCGCGAAGATTGCACGCTATCGGCGAACACTGCGTGAATGTCCGCCCCTTCGACCTTTTTGTCCACTCCCGCTCCTGTCATCAACCAAGGCATCTCTTAATCGAGACGGTCAAGCCCACCGGCTGCGATGGGCCAAGCACGGCTTGCAATCCTATCGAGAAACGGGGATAGAACCCTGCTGCGATGAACCGCTGACCACACCACCCGTTGCGGCGTTCTGAGCAGCAACCCGTGCTTCAGCAGCCTGGAGATTGACTGGATAATCGAATGAATTTGCACTCGGATTGTATCCAGCTTTTTCGACCTCAATCAGGTGTTCGCGCACTTGCGCACGGGTCAACGGCGCGTTCGACTGGGCGAAGGCGGCACTGGAGACAACGAGGACAACGGCGGCAAAGCTGGCGTGCGTGATTGGACTCATGTTTTTACTCTAAAGATCGGACCGGTATCGGCTGCAAGAAGAGGTCTATCCTGCAACATACCGTTTATTCTGATCGCATGACCGCATAGGGTAAATACTTAAATCGCTAATTAACTGTTACTCAAAAAAGAACAATCGGCTTAAAGTCTAGGCCCCGTGCAGATGGGCGAAGAAGTGCAGGCGCTGACGCGCAATGGCCCATGTATCTTTGCCACGAGAGCTATGAATGAGCAAGACAGCAGCCTTGAGCACGGAAGACGAAGGGCCGAAGCCGATGATGGAAGTCAGACTTGGCCTTAGCCTCGACGCGCGGACTCGGCGTTTCAGTTGCGAACAACTTAAACTAGACCTAGGAGGCACACCTTGAATGTCTTGTTTGTTGACGACAATTCTGCTTCGGCCGATGCTCTGGCCGCCCTTGCGACCGCGATGGGACACGAAGCCTCTGTTGCGTACGATAGTCGAGCAGCTATTGCCCTTACGCGCAGCGCGACTTTTGATTTGATACTTCTGGACATCCAGCTTGGAGACGCGGATGGGCGAGACGTTTGCGCAGAAATACGACGCGAAGGCGTCTCACGGAATTCCCAAATCCTCGCAATGACAGGGCATGTTGGGTTGGAGCAAGGTGTCAGTCTTGGCGACTTCAATGGTTACGTTTTGAAGCCTCTTGAGTTCGACCGCCTTGAAGAACTGCTAACGTCATAGCCACTGAGTGTTTGACCAAAACAGAAAGCGATGCCCGACCTTGGTGGCAGATAGTTCGGACGTTGTGGTGCGCTTTGGCGAGCTTACCGTAGACGGTAGCTTGAAAGTGCGGAAGCTTTGCGAGATCCGCTTTGGTCTTTATGCATCCCCATAGTACGTCGCGAACGCGAAGTCACCCGTTCTGCAGGCGATTTATCATTCATGACGCTGTCATCTTTCGAGAGACAATCAGAAGGTTGCGGCCACGGGCACTCAAAACAGCACAAGACGCGAGCCTCAGCGTTCGGAATCTGCCCGACAGCGCCGAAAGTTGTGACACGGAGCGTTACGCGGCCACACGCTGATGGCGCGTTCACCAACGTTGATTCGAAGAGAGCGGCGTCGTGCGTCACTACGCGTCGGGAAAACGAACAGCCGGCTATGCGTGCCTGGTGATGGCCTACGAGATTCGTCGCTCGTTCACAAAAGCACGCAGACGCACGGCGAGACGATCGTGTTCGTCGATTGCGTAATGGCAACTTCTGAGATCGGTAATAGGATCCTAACTCTTGAATCGCATCCACTCATCAGCGGACTGCATGCGCCGGGGCCATCAGGAACCATAGGCGCCATGATTTTCAAAGTTGAAGGCCGTTTATGGCACCGGTAAATAAACATACTCGCCCGTCATGGGCGTTCGGTCAGACTGCAGTGCTGACGCGGCCCATTACTGGTACTTCTTCAACTCCAGCTTGCCGATCTGGTTGCGGTGCACTTCATCTGGACCGTCCGCGATTCGCAACAGCCGCGACATTGCGTACGCATGCGCGAGTCCGAAATCGTTGCTTGTGCCGCCGCCGCCATGCGCCTGGATCGCCCAATCGATCACCTTCCCGGCCATGATGGGCACGGCCACCTTAATCATCGCGATCTCTGTCTTGGCCACCTTGTTGCCCACCGTATCCATACGGTGAGCGGCGTTGAGCGTCAGCAGGCGCGCCTGCTCAATCATGATGCGCGACTCAGCAATGCGCTCGACCGTCACGCCTTGCTGCGCCACCGGCTTGCCGAATGCAACGCGCGACAGGCTGCGCCGGCACATGCGCTCCAGTGCGCGCTCGGTAAGGCCGATGAGACGCATGCAATGGTGGATGCGACCGGGCCCGAGCCGGCCCTGCGCGATCTCGAAGCCGCGCCCTTCGCCCAGCAGCAGGTTGGAGATTGGCACCCGCACGTTTGTGAACATCACTTCGGACGCGCGGTCGGGCGAGCCGTAGAAACCGAACACCGGAATCGCCCGCACCACTTTTACGCCGGGCGCGTCCATCGGTATCAGGATCATCGACTGCTGCTTGTAGCGGTCGACGTTGTCTGGGTCGGTCTTTCCCATGAAAATGGCGATCTTGCAACGCGGATCGGTGGCATTCGTGGTGTACCACTTGTGCCCGTTGACGACGTACTCGTCGCCGTCGCGCACAATGGACGACTGAATGTTGGTGGCGTCGCTGGAAGCCACGTCCGGCTCCGTCATCGCGAAGCAGGACCGGATTTCGCCGGCCAGAAGCGGCTTCAGCCAGCGATCCTGATGCGCGGGTGTGCCGTAACGTGCCAAAACTTCCATGTTGCCCGTATCGGGCGCAGAGCAGTTGAACACCTCGGGCGCCAGCAACGAACGACCCATGATCTCGCACAGCGGCGCGTATTCGAGGTTGGTCAATCCCGCGCCATGTTCAGACTCAGGCAAGAATAGGTTCCACAAGCCGGCATCGCGTGCCTTGGGCTTGAGCTCGTCGATGAGGGGCAGCACCTTCCAGGGACCGAGCGCCTCGGCTTCTTCAAGATGGCGCTTTTCGTTCGGGTAGATGTGCTCGTCCATGAAAGCCGTGAGGCGCTGCTGGAACTGCTGCACTTTCGGGGTCGGTTCGAAGGACATAATGAACTCTCGAGGCGAGAAGAAGAAAGAGCGACCGCAGGGTCAAGACAAGCTCGACGAGCGACGGTGGCGATGGATTAGTTCCAGGCTAAGCCGCGGTAGCCGCGGCGCGCTGCCAGGCGACTTCGGCGATCGGACGCGCCAGCGCGCCCGTCTCGCGCGCCGTGGCGTTAGCGGCATTTCCTTCCACGGCCCGCTTGGCGATGCCTTGCAGGATGGCCGCCAAGCGGAACATGTTGAAAACGACATAGAAATTCCAGCGCGCCGGGTCGATCTCCGCGCGCCCGGTGCGCTCGCAGTAGCGCGCCAGATAGGGTTCCACGTCGGGGATACCGAGGGCGGCCAGATCGTCGCCAGCCATGCCGCGGAATTCCTCCGCCGTCAAATACCAGGTCAGCATGTGATACGCCAAGTCGCTGAGCGGATCGCCCAGCGTCGATAGTTCCCAATCGAGCACCGCGACCACGCGTGGCTCGGTGGGGTGGAAAATCATGTTGTCCAGGCGCAGGTCACCGTGCACGACCGTGGTCACCTCTTCGGGCGGCAGGTGCTGGGGCAGCCACTCAATCAGGCGATCCATTGCGTCGATCGGCTCAGTGACGGCGGCCCGGTACTGCGTAACCCAGCGCCCCACCTGACGTTCGATGTAGCCTCCCGGGCGACCGTAGCCTTGCAGGCCCACTGCGTTGACATCGACCCGGTGCAGCGCCGAAACTACACGGTTCATCTCATCAAACATCGCGGCACGCACCGCAGGCTCGAAGCCTGGCAGTGTGGGATTCCACAGGATGCGGCCCTCCACGTGATCCATCACGTAGAACGGCGTGCCGATGATGCTGGCGTCCTCGCACAGGCAACGGCTGCGCGCAACCGGCACGTCGGTGCCGTCAAGCGCTTTGATCACGCGGTATTCGCGTTCGACCGCATGCGCTGAGGGCAGCAGTACGCCGGACGGCTTCTTGCGCAACACGTAGCGCTTGGCGGGCACGCTCAGCAGGAATGTCGGGTTCGACTGTCCACCCTTGAACTGGCTGACATCCAACGGACCAGCGAAGCCCTCGATATGCTGCGCAAGGTAGCCTTCCAGCGCTGCAACATCGAAGCGGTTGCGCTCTTGCACTTCCGTCGTGCCGGCATATTGACCGGCCATCGGCTCGCTCATCACACCACCCTCTCGCACATCATCGATCCAGTCACCATTTCATTCACTCCTGGGCCTTTTCGGCTATTAATTATATGGCAATATTGTCTGACAATCAATGCTGACTGCACTCGCCGTATTCGCTATCCCGCGGTCATCACCCGCCCCTGCGATCCTAGAAAATGCACGGGCAAGCGCTCGCTGGAGCGCGTCGCCGACGCGGAAGGTGCAGCGTGGTCGAGCTGTGCTTTCTGAAGGCGGCCAATGACCGGCCACTCGCGGGCATGTAGCGTATGCTGCGGATGCCCTTCGTTCAGCACTGGATGTGGCGCTGCCAAGCTTGACAGCGCCCGCCGCAACGACGAGCTTGACCGGGTGCTGCTTTGCCCCATGGCTACGTGTTCTCCTCGCAGTTTTACCATTACCTTAAGTAGTCCTGCCTGCATGTCATGGTGGGCAAAAACCGTGTGCAACCACCGACGCTATCGCTCAAACGCGATGAAGCCTGCGGAAAGTTACGCACGCGCAAGCACATCCAGAAGGCCTTTGAGCGCACATTGCCCAGGTTGCAAAACTTCTGCGCGACTGGCCTGAGCGGCCGCGCAGCATTGGGCTTCTTCAGTCCATTTGGGTCAGTTCACTTCGAACAGGCCCGCTGCGCCCATACCGCCACCAACGCACATTGTCACTACCACGTATCTCACGCCGCGCCGCTTGCCTTCGATCAACGCGTGGCCGACCAGCCGCGCGCCGGTCATCCCATACGGATGGCCGACCGAGATGCCGCCGCCGTTGACGTTGTAGATTTCAGGATCGATCCCCAGACGATCGCGGCAGTACAGTGCCTGGCATGCGAACGCCTCGTTGAGCTCCCACAGGCCGATATCGGCGATCTTCAAGCCATGTTGTTTGAGCAACTTGGGTATGGCGAAGACCGGCCCGATCCCCATTTCCTCCGGCGCGCAGCCCGCCACGGACATTCCGCGGTAGATTCCCAGCGGCTGCAACCCGCGCTGTTCAGCCAGGGCGCGGTTCATCAGCACGCAAGCGGAGGCGCCGTCCGACAGTTGACTTGCATTGCCCGCCGTCACCACACCGCCTTCGATCACTGGTCTCAGGCCCTGCAGGCCTTCCAGCGTCGTATCCGCCCTGTTGCCCTCATCGCGGGCCAGGGTGGTCTCGCGGTACGACACGCCCTTTGTCACCTTGTCGGTGACGGACATGATGGTCGTCATGGGCACGATTTCGGCATCGAAGCGGCCCGCCTCCTGCGCGGCGGCGGTACGGCGTTGCGATTCGAGCGAGTAGCGGTCCTGAGCATCACGCGAGATGCCATACTTGGCGGCGACCAACTCGGCCGTCTGCACCATCGGCATGTAGGCGTCGACCGCATGGGCGATCACCAGCGGATCTTTCTCCCGCGCCACCCATTCCATGTAGGGAGTTTGCAGCGCCGAGATGTTTTCCTGGCCGCCTGCGACCACCACGTCCATGCCATCTACTATGACCTGCTTGGCCGCGGTGGCGATGGCCATCAGACCGGAGGAGCACTGGCGATCCATCGTTTGGCCGGAGACCGATAACGGCAACCCCGCCGCGATGCCTGCATTGCGAGCGAGGTTCATGCCCGCGGTACCGGCAGACAGCACGCAGCCGATCACAATGTCTTCAATCTCGTCGCCGCCCACGCCGGATCGGCGCGCCGCGTGGGTGATGGCATGGGCCATCAGCGACGGTGACTTAGTGTTGTTGAAAGCACCGCGGTAGGCTTTGCCGATAGGCGTGCGGGCGGTCGAAACGATGACAGCTTCTCTCATAATCAGTCGCCTTTTCAATCAGTGGGATCGTGACGCGGGGCTTCAGCCCGGCGTATGGCTGTCGAGTCGACGGCCTTGTGCCGCGAGTTCCGCGAGCAATGGCACCGGATTCCAGTAACCGAACAGATTGCCGCGTGTGGCGCCATAGTGGGCAAGGCGCTCGACGATTTTCGCCAGGCCGATCTCGTCGGCCATGAAGAGCGGGCCGCCGCGGTGGTCGGGAAAGCCGTATCCGGCGACCCACACCACGTCGATGTCGCCCGGCCGATAGGCGATGCCCTCTTGCAGGATCAGCACGCCTTCATTGATCATCGGATACAACAGTCGATCGACGATCTCCTGGTCAGCGATGTTGTTCCGACGTGTGATGCCGTGTGTTTCGGCCAGAGCCGCGCAGATTCGCGTGGTTTCCGGGTCTGGCACCGGCGTGCGACCCTCATAGCGGTAATAGCCAGCCTCCGTCTTCTGCCCGAAGCGGCCCAGTTCGAACATCTTGCGACACACCACGCGGTACGCCGAATCGTTCGGCAGGCCGCCGGCCTTGCCTCGTTCGATCACCGTCTTCGCGCCGACATCGATGCCCGCCATGTCCAGCATGCGGCACGGCCCCATCGCCAGCCCCAGCGCCTCCACCGCGCGGTCGATCTGCTGCGGTTCGGCGCCCTCCATCAAGAGAAACTCGGCTTCGCGCATGTAGACCTCTGCCATGCGATTGCCGATGAAGCCGTAGCAGACGCCCGAGACTACAGCCACCTTGCCGATAGTCGTCGCCATCTTCATCACCGTAGCGAGTACATCAGGAGCCGTCTCCTCGCCGCGCACCACTTCTAGCAGCCGCATCACGTTAGCCGGGCTGAAAAAATGCAGTCCCACCACGTCGGCCGGCCGGCCTGTGGCGCGCGCCAATACGTCGACGTCCAGCGTGGACGTGTTAGTTGCAATGATGGCCCCGGACTTACAGACTTGCCCAAGTCGCGTGCAGACCTGCTCCTTGAGCGTCATATCTTCGAAAACAGCTTCGACCACGAGGTCGCAATCGCCCAGCGCCGCATAGTCGAGCGAGCCGGTTAGCGCCGCCAAGCGCTGCGTCAGTTGCTCCGCGCTCAGTTTGCCCTTGGCGGCGCTGGCTTCATAGTTCTTGCGTACCAGTCCGAGCCCGCGCTCCAGTGCCTGCGGGGTCGCTTCGACGATTACCACCGGAATGCCGGCATTGGCGAAGTTCATCGCGATGCCGCCGCCCATCGTGCCTGCTCCCACGATGCCGACCTGCCGAATGGGTCGCAGCACGACGTCTTTCGGGAGTCCTGGAATCTTCGCGACTTGACGTTCGGCGAGAAACAGATGGCGCATCGCGCGCGAGGCTGCCGAGTGGCGCAGGCGATCGAACGCCTCGGCCTCAATGCGCTCACCTTCGGCGAACGGCAATGTGGCAGCCGCCTTTACGCTGTGCACCACTGCCTCGAGCGCAGGATAAAACCGCTTCTTGCGCGCGACCGCCAACGCCTTGTCCGCCCAGTCGTCCGGCAGACCGTCGGTCTTCGCAGCCGTGGCGTCGGCCGAGCGCGGCGCGGCATCCTGCAGCAGCAATTCTTCGGCATAAGCCAGGCCCACCGCCCGGGCATCGCCCACGCGCACGGCGTCGACGATGCCCGTCTCGATAGCCGTCGCCGAGTCCACGATTCGCCCGGAAGACATCAGATCCAGCGCCAGTTGCACGCCTACCAGGCGCGGCAGGCGTTGCGTGCCGAGAGACCCCGGAAGCAGCCCAAGCTTGACCTCGGGCATTGCAAAGCGGGTGCCCGCGATCGCAACACGGTAGTGGCAAGCCATCGCCACTTCGAGACTGCCGCCGAGCACGGCGCCTTGCAATACCGCGACGATAGGCCGGGTCGCATTGGCCACGCGCGCCAGCAGTTGATTCAATGGCCGCGTACTAAAATCAGACGCGTTGAAGGACGTGATGTCGCCGCCAGCGCCGAAGGTACTTCCCTCGCCGTGCACCAGCAGAATGGCCAGCGACAGGTCGGACTCGAAATCGTCGAAGGCACTGACCATGCCTGCAACCACCTGCGGCGACAGGGCATTCACGGGTGGGTTGGCGATGCGCAGCACGGCAATCCGCCCAAGTCGTTCTAGGGTCACGGGGGTCGTCATAAGGTCAGGTTTTCTCCAATGTTCGACGTCGCAAAGCTTCTCGGAAAAAGTAGCGGTCTGAGGCCGCCTTTTAGGAACGCTCGTGGCCATTGTTGGGTTGAACACGCGCTTCCATAAGCGCCCGCAGTGGGTAATGCGGCTCCGAAAAAGGGGGAGAGCCCTGGATTCAGTGCCACTCAATCTTCTCAGATCGTCCGACGATGTTCTTCATCATACCTGACAATTTAATCAGACAAAGCGCAAAGATATGCAGTATCTGGTAGATTGGCGAGGTGGATCCCCGAACCTCAATGTAATCTGGGCGAACGCTTGCCAATGACTCGTACTAACTTATCGTCTTCAATCGGTTCGAAACCTCAAGCCACGGGAATGAGCGGCCCCGAACGTGTGGCGGCCGAGATTACTAGTGGGCTACAACGTCGCGAATTCGCCGTCGGCCAGCGACTCGTCGAGGTGGATTTGACCGTCAAGCTCGGGGTAAGCCGGAGCACAATCAGAGAGGCGCTCAAGATTCTCGCGTCCAACGGAGTGGTCGAAATTGTTCCGTTTCGAGGCGCGGTCATTCGGGGACTCACGTTGGAGGACGCCCGCAACCTACTGGCCGTCCTAGAGGCCCTGACCGGGCTGGCGGCTCGATTGGCGGCGGGGAAAATTGACGTCGGCCGCAATCGCTCTGCGTTCAAGTCGGCCGCGGCGCCTCTGATTCAACCGCGCCCCCCAGGCGAGCTAGAGCGCATCCTCGACGAACGAGCACGTTTCTACCAGACGATCTTTGATATTGCGGACAACCCGGAACTTAACCGGGCCATGCCAACTTGGCGGGCGCATCTTTTTCGGTCGCAGTTCTACGCATTTTTGACAAAGCACGATCTCCGAGCCATGGTTTCGGAATACCGGCAGATTTCTGAGGCCATATTGGATGGTAACGCTTCGCGTGCAGAACGCGCGACACGCAGACACCTCATCAATAGCGGTGAGCGTAGCTTCCCGCATTTGGGCTGACGAGGAACGAAAAAATCGAAGTCAAAGGTAGGTGTCGCCTATCGCCAGGCGCTAGCGGGATTCACGGCCATAGCACAATAGGTGGCTAGTGAAGGGCGGAAGCCAGCGTTGTCGCAGGTACACACGAGATACCCCTGCCTCCCATCGCCGAAGCTATTTGATCGCGAGCCTGGCTGCGCCCTGCGACCTTACGCTAGGAAGTGAACATACAGAATCTGGCGCGCGCGGCGCGAAGGGGGTCGTCTTGATTTCGCTGCATTTTACGACGGTAACGCGCGCTATGCCTTGCGCGGCGTAGCGCTCCGCCTCTATAAAAATATTGCAAGAAGTCAGTCAGATGTTGTTTGGCTTTTTGCGTGTCGTGGGTCTGGTTTTCGGCCTGAAAGCTGACTCGCGCGGGCTAGAACGCTCAAATCAAACGTTAGAAAACCACTTTTTGAGCGGATGCCTTTCGGTTGGACGGCGATAACTTTGATCTTGGCGGTGACGGGGTGAACGCGGTAGCCCGTCACACAGAGGTTCCGGTCGTGCGGCACCGACAAACAACGCGGAAATAATACAAAAAGAAGTGTTTGATTTAGTTCGAAATATATTAGGGTCGACCCGCAAACCCGCATGGGGCCAAGGGCCCGCTACCCCCGTATACCGCATAAAAATCAAAGGGACTCCTATTTGCCGTCGCAAACTGCTCAGACCGAAGAGCGAAGCGCTGGATTTGCGTCCAGTCGCAGAGGTCCCAAAATTCTACGATTTAACGTCTATCCGGTTGGGGAAACATACAGAAGCTATGGACCTGCGGCGACGACGCGGTGTTGCTCGTTCGCCAAGCGGGCACGACAATCCGCAACGATGTGCGTGAACAGCACCTGGAGATCGGCCCTGTCCTTCGGCACGGCTAATCCTATCGGCAGCGTCAACTCGTGACTGTCGAGGCAGGAAGTGCCGAACGGCAGGCTCGCGAGGCCGGGGATCCTGCGCGAGGTGGCCGCGAAGAAGTACTGGTCGATCGTTGCGACGTCCGCCCGCCCCGCGACGATCTCCGCCGTTGGGACGGTCGTGATGTTGCCGGGAACCTCGATAACCTTGGTTGAGGGAAGTCGCGTTCTCAGCCAGCGCCCCTGCGGCGCGTCCTTAACGACCGCGATCGTCACGTCTGGCCGATTGAGATCGTCGAGCGAACGCGCCCCACTGAGCTTCGGATCGCCAGCACGGCCGAAGAGGCACTGTGAGGCTTGCGAGTAGACGACGACACCATACTGCCGCGTTCGCTCCGCCGTTGCGATTAGTGGCGCGATCGTTGCGTCCGCGCGTGACTCATCCAGAATCCGCAGCTTGTCGTCAAAGCCCACGCGGACGGTGACGAGTTGTACATGCAGACGCCGAGCAGCCTCCTTCGCAATCATCCACGCCGGCCCCTCGAAGGGCTCGCCGGCGCCATGCGGCTCCTTCAGCCACGGAAACTCGTCGAGCACCGCGACCCGTAGGACGCCGCGCTGCCGGATCGCATCGACGCCAGCGATCGGGGTCTCTGCGGCGACCGTACCCATGCCCGACCACGCCATCGCAAACACAAGCGCCACGACACCCGCCCAGGACAGCCGCTTTACGAATGCGAGGCGACCGGCCTTCGCAGCAACGCCGCCGATCTGAGGTGACGACCGGTCCTTCATGATGGCCACTGGCCGCGGGTGAGATCGATTGCAATCTTGCCGAAATGCCCTGCAGCAGCCAGCGCCTCGAAGGCCTGGACCGTTTCGCCGACCGCGAAGTCGCGGCCTACCACAGGCTTCAGCCGAGTCCGGTCTACGAAGTGGACCAATTCTTCGAGCATCGACCGACTGCCGACCATGATGCCCTGCAGGCGGACCGCTCCGCCGATCAGGCTCCCGGGCGCCAGACCCCCGCCAGTCCCAGCCACCCCGCCGACCACGATCACGGATCCACCTTGCCGCACGGACGCGACGGACTGGCCGATAGTCGTGCTACCGCCGACTTCGATCACGAGATCGACTCCCTCACCTCGGGTCAATTCGCGCGTTGCGGCAGCCCAGTCGGCCGTCGTCCGGTAGTTGATCGTCTCGGCCGCCCTCAGTTCTCGCGCCCTCTGGAGCTTCTCGTCGCTCGACGACGTCACGATCGCGCGCAGGCCCGACGCTCGTGCGAGCTGTAATGCCCACACGGACACGCCTCCGGTGCCCAGGATGAGCACCGTCGCGCCCGGTCGCAAGCCGCCTGCCACGAACAGGGCGTTCCAGGCGGTAACCCCGGCGCATGGGAGACAGGCAGCCTCGATCGCCGACAAGGTGGTCGGCGCGCTCACAAAAGCGTGTTCGCCAGCGACAAGCTCCGCCGCCAACGTACCTCTTTCGTCTGCTCCAAAGCTGCTTGACGTCTTTGCGGGCGTGATCGGACCGTCGATCCAGTCTGGCCAGAACGCCGGTAGCACGCGCTCGCCGTTCCCGAACCGCGTGACGAGGGTGCCGACCTCGACGACAATGCCGGCGCCATCACTGCCCGGCGTCACGATCATTTCGTCCGGCAGGCCGTATCTGCCGTCAAGGATCTGCAGTTCGCGGTAATTCAGCGCTGCTGCCTCCATCCGCACGCGGATCTCGTGCGGTGCGAGCGGCTTAGACGAGCGGTCGTCCACAATCAGGCTGGACAGTCCGCGTCCTGCTGAGAGCTGAAATGCTTTCATGTTCTTATGCCCTCAGTGCTGGCGCTGGTAATCGTAGCGGTGGGCGAGCCAACGTGTGGCGGTGCCATCCGCCAGGATGAAATACTGGTCCTTCGTCTCATGATCGCGGCCGTCGCGCGCGATCACCTCTTCCATTCGCAGCATCCGCCCGGCCCATCCGGGCGCGATCGGCGGCGCGGCAAACGGCTCGAAGCGCAGAGTGATGCGGTCCGGCGCGTCGCGCTCGAAGCTTGAGGCCGACATCGGTGCGACGGGCACGCGGGCTTCGATCGAGACATAACGCCACTGACCGGCGGTCGCGTCGTAACCGAGATAGTCGATACGGAGGGGATGGTTGGAGTCCGCAGCGTGCAACGTCTCCTCCAGGAGTCCGCCCACCATGCGCCGGTCGGCGACCAAACCCGTGTTGACGACTGGTGCGCCTCCTGGCCGCGCCCAGAACGTATCAGTGACCGTCCAGGCGCCCTCCTGCGCAGACAGCGCTACAGTCTCTCGCGTGGCACTCTCCTCGGAGCCACGCTGGGCTAAGGCGGGAGCGCTCACGAGGACGCCGACCGCGGCCAGCGTTAATGTGAGCCTTGAGAAAACGGAAAATTTGTACATGTCGATCTCCTTTCTCTCAATATAGATTGCTTTGCCATTGGCGACAATTGCGATATTATTTCGGCTATATGTAGCGTCATGGGATACAAAGTGATTGACCTTTTTAACGATGTCCCGGCCTTCGTGGCAGCCGCCGAGGCGGGAAGCTTCTCAGCCGCTGGAAGGGAGTTGCGCTTGTCACGCTCCGCAGTGGGTAAGGCTGTCGCGCGCATCGAAGCGCGGCTCGGAGCCCAGCTCTTCCATCGCACCACGCGTGCCCAACTGCTGACCGAAGAGGGCCGCGCCTTCCTCGCCCGGTGCGTCAGTGCCATGGCGGAGTTGCGCGAAGGCGCCGCTCTGCTGGATGCGGGGCGCGGAAGTGTCCGGGGAACGCTCCGCGTCACGATGCCGGTCCTCTACGGCCGGCTGAAGATCGCGCCGCTGCTGATGCGCCTCGCCGACGAGTATCCGGAGCTGATGATGGAGCTTGATCTGCGAGACCGCCGCGTCTCCCTAGTGGAGGAAGGCTTCGACCTAGCGGTCAGGAGCGGCTCGCTCGGCAACACGGTGGGCCTGTCGTCCTGCATCGTCGGCCGGCATGCCACTGTGCTGTGCGCGTCGCCGTCGCTGGTCGAACGACTGGGGATGCCTCGCTCGCTTGATGATCTCGGCCGGTACGATGCGCTTGTCTACCATCGCGACGGATGGAGTGAGCCCTGGGCCTTTCCCGACGAGGACGGACGCATGGAACTGGTCGAGCCGCGTTCCCGTATGCGCGCCGCTGATATTGGCATCATTCTGGACGCTGCGGTTTCCGGACGGGGGGTCGCCTGGCTACCCAACTGGCTAGTAGAGGAAGAGCTCGGAACCGGACGGCTCCTGCGGCTCCTGCCCGACCTCCCTACTCGCCACCACGACATCAATCTGCTCTGGGCGACGGCGACGGTTGTCCCCGCACGGCTGCAAGTCGCGATCACGGCCCTGACGGGGACAAGCGAGCTATGGCCTGGCTGACGTTATCCGCTCAAATCGTCCATCCCGTCAGCGATATAGAGCAGTGCTAATTTGCAGAGAATGACGATGAGACGCCTTTGGCACTTCGTAGGGTTGGTCGCGTAAAATCGTTTGATGAAGAATCGCAAATCGCTTTATCACGGTCATCGGTTTTCCACTGCCCGTTTTTTCGCACGGTAATTGACGCTGCCTGAAAATGGCGAAGTTCGACGCCCACGCTGGCATCATTCTCGGACTCGAGGTGTAGCGCCTGGCGCGCAATAATTCTGACTGGTACCGGTTGCTCGACCTTTGCACCATGACTGACACCCTTAACTGCGGCAACTGTCAACGATCACTGAGACGGCGACCAGATCTCCCGGTTTGATGTCTTTAACGGTCGGTCCTCTACTGGTTTCAACGATCATCTACCCCTACCCTGAAGAAACTTCAATAACGTAAAAAGGTATCCCGGAATGGATTTGCAAGTGTATGGTACGAAAGCACTGGTCACGGGCAGCCGCAAAGGAATCGGCGAAGCCATTGCCATGCTCCAGTGGGTGTCAGCATCGTTGCCGCGAGGCTCGATATGCTGATCACGCGTCCCCATTTGGTTTGCCGCATGTTCGGCAACAGACGCGTAGTGACCCGAAGGGCGGCGAAGAGATTCCGATCATAGGCGGACGCCCGCGAGGCGGGCTGGGTATTCGCCCAGCTCTCTTTCGCGTTACCCGAGCCTCCGGCGTTATTGACTAAAATATCGATAGGTGCTGCGAGCTGTTCCGCCTCCTCGACCGGTCGCTGCGCATCGTCATCGCGCATAAATCTCCGACCACGACATAGGCATGGCTTCGGCCGGAAAGCGATGACCGTGATAGAGCGATTTAGATTTCTTCATCGCGCTATTTTAAGCGGACAGCTCAACAACCTGACAATGCCCGAGCATGTCATGCTGGCCACGCTTTACAACACGGGCGCCAGTGTTTCCGAACTGATCGACATGCGCGTGTCCGATCTTGTGCTCGGGCCCACCACGTGGGCGCACATCCATGGTAAGGGTCGCAAGGAGCGCTCAGTACCGCTGTGGCCCGATACCACCAAAGAGTTCAGGCGCTGGCTTCGGCAATATCAACGAGCGCCTGAGGAACCGCTATTTCCTGGTCGGTCCGGCATTTCGCTCACACGCATCGGCTTCACCGAACGGTTGAAGCTTGCGGTTCAGACTGCGTCACGACAATTTCCGGAACTTGCGCGGCGTCGAGTCTTTCCGCAACTTATTCGACATTCGATCGCCATGCATATGCTGCAGTCGGGCGTTGATATTACGGTCATCGCGCTGTGGCCCGGCCACGAAAGCCCCGTCACCACGCATCGTTATGTCGAGGCCGACCCGCAAATGAAGGAGCGGGCGTTGAACGCCCTGCGGGCGCCATCGAATAAGCCGCTTCGATTTCGACCCACGGACGATCTGCTCCGCTTCCTGCAAACCCTCTAATTATCGATAGTTCGCAGCAGTCGGAGCTGCTCCCAACCGCGCGTCCGCATCGATGCCGTGTCCAGCAATACAGGGACATGGTATCGATGGTCTTTCGTTCATTCGACGCGACTTCTGCGAACCTTCCATAACTACGATCTATCGATAGCGGCTTTATAGAAAGGATCCTATAAACGTCGCTCATGGCTCGTTGCAGACCCTGTCGCAGGCGCGAATGCCAGCGCAAATCTCTACTCAATCGTGGAGACCTGTCGCGCCCACAGCATTGATCCTTATCGTTACCTCAACTGGTTGTTTCAACGGCTGCCCCTTGCAAAGACCGTCGATGATTACTACGCGCTCCTTCTTTGGGAGATGCCAGTCCACATTCGCTGATCACGCTTCCCGCTACACCATCATCGCAACGGCATGGACTCTCAGAAAGGCGTCGTTGATGGATCGCATACCCTTGAAAACATGACAGCCTTAACAGGCGAACTACCTCGCGAATACTTGAAAAATCTCTACCTCGGAACGAGCAAAGAGTGCTCGCCCCGCAGTCTCAAAGATGCAAATGGACAGATGCCCTTTGGGCTATAACTCAAAAAGCCCTGTCTGTGGTCCGATCTCAATTTTTGAGAGCAGCCTCGATCGCTTCGCCAAAATTTGTTGTCGGCCTGCCGAGCAGGCGTCGCAGGTCGGTCGATGCACTATTCAATCCTCCGCTCGATGATTTGATATCGGCGTCGACCACAACTTCGACGATCATCTCTGGCAGCCCGAAGCCCAGCAATGCGGTTCGATAGTCGCTTGAAGCTAGATTGTTGTAGACGATCTCGCGACCGACCTGCTTTGAAACCTCTGCCGCGAACTCCGACATGTTGTAAGAGGTGTCGCCAGCGAGCTCATACGTCTTGTTCTCATGGCCGGGTTCTGTGAGAACGGTAACGGCGGCGCCAGCGTAGTCGGCACGTGAGGCTGAGGCAAAACGTCCCTGCCCCGCGCATCCAGCGATGGCGCCGTGCTGGATGGCGGACGCGAGCCCCCCCGTGTGGTTCTCCAGATACCACGCGTTGCGCAGGAAGGTGAAGGGTAGACCTGATGCCGCGATGTATTCCTCCGTAGCTTTGTGCTCTTCGGCGAGGATCAGGTCCGAGGTATCAGCACGGAGCATACTGGTATAAGCGATCTGCCCCACCCCAGCTTCCCTGGCGGCGTCGACAACCGCCTTGTGCTGAGTCAGTCTCTGCCCGGGTACGACTGCAGAGATGAGCAATACCTTCTCGGCACCATAAAATGCACTGCGCAACGTTTCTGGGCGTGTGTAATCAGCCTCCCGCACGGTCAGACCAAGAGCCAGCAGATCATCGGCTTTCTCGGGGCTGCGCACTGCGGCGATGATCTGATCTGCGGGTAGCCGCTCTAGCAGACATTTGATCACGAGCCGACCCAGATTTCCGTTTGCTCCAGTTACAGCGATCATTGCGTTTCCTTAAAGGTGTACTTGTTTCTATTAAAGACGGGTGCTGGATGGCGTTAGCCAAGCTAACGGCCAAGTCACCTATAGCTTTGAGTTCCTGTGCATTGCATGTTAGCCGTGCACCAAAGAAGCGACAATCACCTAAATCGAACGCATATTTATGCCATTTCACGAATAATCACAGACTCTTTAAGGTTGCATCATGAGGTCTCGCCTGATCTGCGCACCCGGCCCCGTATTCAGCCCACGCCGCCAGCGCGATCTTGAGGTGAGTACAGCCCAGCGACTGCTGCAGGGTCCGGGCGGCCACCAGGCAACGCCGGGATCGACTACCAGGAGGCCCGCTCTCCGGGAAGACCCGTTGAGATCAGAACGGATACTGACGCTCCGTTGTCTGAACGGTGACCCAGCGCAGTTCACTAAATGCCTCAATTCCAGCGCGGCCGCCAAAACGTCCCCAACCACTACCCTTCACTCCACCGAACGGCATCTGCGGCTCGTCATGTACCGTCGCGCTATTGATATGGCAGATGCCCGACTCTATGCGCCTGGCGACGCGCCATCCCTTCGCCAGGTCTCGCGTGAACACGGCAGCGCAAAGGCCGTATGGATTGTCGTTCGCGCAGGCAACCGCCTCGTCCTCTCCATCGACGCGTACGATCGCCTTCACTGGACCGAACGTTTCTTCAGAGAATATCCGCATCGACGGCGTCACGTAATCGATGAGAGTGGCAGGCATCAAGGTTGTGTCGGATTTGCCACCACAAATAATTTTTGCTCCTTTTGCGACAGCGTCGTCTATTAGCTCATTGCATCGCACCACGGTAGACATGTCGACCACTGAGCCAAGCACCGTGGGACCTTCTCTCGGGTCGCCAAGCGGTAAGGCGCGGGCTTTGGTAGCGAGCATGTCGATGAACCTGTCGGCAATAAGGCGATCCACGACGATGCGCTCAGTCGACATGCAGATTTGGCCGGAATTTGCGAACGCACCAAACACGGCACCTTTGACCGCAGCATCCAGATCAGCATCCGCAAGTACAAGCAACGGCGCCTTGCCTCCAAGTTCGAGCACTGACGGTTTGAGATGTTTCGCGCACGTACCCGCGATGATTCGGCCAACATGCGTCGAACCAGTGAAATTCACACGCTTCACCGCAGGGTGGGCGATCATCGCGTCCACCACTGCCGCGGCGTCCTGAGGGGCGTTGGTCAAAAAGTTCACAACCCCTCTCGGAAACCCCGCCTCCTGGAACGCTTGAACGATCAGCCCGTGCGTCGCCGGACAGATCTCGCTACTCTTGAGGACCACGGTGTTTCCGCATGCCAAAGGCACTGCAATCGCACGGACACCGAGTATCACCGGTGCGTTCCATGGCGCAATCCCCAGCACGACGCCTGCGGGTTGTCGGAGGGCAGTGGCGATATTGCCAGGCACGTTTGAAGGGATAACCTCGCCACTGATCTGAGTCGTCAACGACGCAGCCTCAAGCAGCATGCCGGCTGCCAGATGGACGTTAAAATCAGCCCACATCGACGACGCACCGGTCTCCGCAGCCATGGCTGCTGCAATGTCGTTTGCGCGCGCCTCCAAAGCGTGTGCGGCTTTTATCAACAGCGTACGGCGCTCTTCCGGCCCACTTCCGGACCAGCGCTGGAAGGCCGCAGCGGCCGCTTCCACTGCCGCAGTAGCATCTTCCACAGTTGCCGCTGGCGCCGTGGTAGCGATGCTTCCGTCAAGCGGATTGGCTCGCGTGAACGTCCCACCTGCATGGGCTTCGACAGACTCGCCATTGATCAACATCGAGATGGTAGTCATGAGATATCAAGTAGACGTCGTGTTAGGTGATTACCGCAGTATGCGTATGTTTTTCGGTCCACGCCTCGATCCCAATATCCTAGAGGCCATGTTTCTCGCATAGCACGTTAGAGAACATGCCCCCATCAGTGGGGATGTTTGTGCCACGGATCCAGGCAGCTTCGTCAGAGAGCAGGAAAGCGACAACCGGTGCAATATCAGCGGGTGTACCCGGACGATCCATCGTTCGCATGTCCTCTTCAACCCGGGCGCCAAGTGTCTCTACAAAATCTTTGAGGATTGGCGTGTCCACGGGGCCTGGGCTCACCGCGTTCATCCTGATTCCGCGAGCACGCCACGTCCAGCGGTTTTGCATCGTCCAGACGATTAGCGCTTCTTTGGAAAACGAGTAGCTACGCGCACCTTCAATTTCGTAAGCATGACAAAATCCCTGGACGTCTGCGAAATCAATACTAGCGCTTGCATCAATTGCCTCTTTTCCGTCTGCCCATCCAAGGCCGGCGAGACTTGCGAGATTGACGATCGAAGCCCCGTCAGCGAACTTGGGCAAGAGTTGCTGCGTGAGGTATTTCAGGCCAACGAGGTTGACCTTGATCACCTCGACTGCGGGACGGGTGGGTGGCAGGCCCGCAATGTTGGCCAATCCGTTGATCTCTTGAGGAAGGCTCCGGATCAACTGATCGATCGACTCTTTGTCCGAAAGATCCGCCTGAAAAAATGTCCCGATTGGATTGACGGGTCGAACGATGTCGACCGATAGAACGTGCGCGCCTCGTGCCGCAGCGAACACCGCGGTAGCAGCGCCTATCCCGGACGCAGCCCCCGTCACGACGATTTTTTTCCCTTCAAGCATAGGAAGTTTTCCTTAATTGAATATTGATTGGACATCAAAATTTATGCCGTATGCCCGCCATGAGGATTGCCTGCGTGTTGCTGCTCGAAGGTGCGTTTCCAAAAATCACGGCAATGGCGCGTGGGCCGCTCGCCTTGATCAGATCGCTGTACACGTACACGTCCGTACGCACGGAAAACGCATAATCCGCACTGAGCTGGCCACCATTCCAGTGCACGCCGGAATTCGCGGAAACGCCACCGTAGTTGCCACGTGTGTACAGGTAACTGGCGGATAACAGTACGGAGGGATTGAGCTGATAGTTCAGCGTTGCATTGCCGTTATCGAGGTGCAGCGAGGTCTGATCCAGATACCGATAGTTGACATCGGTGAGCATGACATTCAGCTTGAATGCACCCAGGGTGTAAGAGCCGCCAGCACCATAGGTGCGTTGTCGGTCAACCCCGACCTTTGTGCTCAACGGGCTAGTATGAAAGAGCTGGAACGGTGCGGCGGAGTAATCGTCTGTAACCGCGCCGTTGGCGTTGGCGGTCCCAGGCTGGTTGAGACTGGTATAGGTGAGCGCAAAATAAAGCGGCCCGCGGTTATATCCGGCACCGAAACTCATCGCCCGATTTTGCTGATTGTCGCCTGCCTCGTTGCTCAGCGCATACAGCCCTTCAAACCGCATCCCGCTCAGCACCGGGCTTACATACTTGATCGAGTTGTTATACCGGTACGACCCAAAGGCGTTGTCATTGTCTCCTACATCTACACCCAGTCCACCGCCCCCACTTGCCGGAACCAACTGGGTCAGAAAATCCCAGTTCATATCGTATTGACGACCGAAGGTGATCGTACCGAGTCGACGATCGCTCAACCCGACCCAAGCCTGCCGGCCGAACTCCCGGCCGCCCTGCTTCAATGCACCGGTATTGACATTAAAGCCGTTTTCCAATGTCGCGACGGCAGACAGGCCATCGCCCAGGTTCTCGGAGACCTTGAAGCCGAAACGGTCGTCATTCATGGCGCCGCTGAACATCTGCACCTGCCTTTTGCCGCCGGCATTGCTCACGTATTCGATCCCATCGGAAATGATGCCGTAGAGAGTGACACTGCTTTGGGCGTAGGCCCCTGAATAGATCGTCATCGCACCGAAGACGCACAGCATTTTTCCACGCATCACTGTCTCCATTTATTAGTTATCCTATTTATAATGTTAGCTATTTACACAGCTTCGTTCATCTTGCTACTACCCGGCTGACTGGGTCACAGGATGCGTCTTCCGTTTATCGGATGAGGCGAGAAACATCTTCAGCATGAAAGTAAGCACGGCAACCAGCACCAGCGGACAGGCGGCTGCCAGGAAGAGTTGCCCACTGCTGAGTATGGGCAGGAGCAAACCACCAATAAAAGGCCCCAGAATGGAACCGATCTTGGCGATGCCGATCGCCCAGCCCACTCCATTCGCGCGGATATGAGTCGGATAGAGGGAGCCCACCACGCCATGCAGACATGTTTGCGCGCCGAAGGCGAAACACCCGGCGAGAAAAGTCATTGGCACCAGCAGTCCACTCGCCCCGCCCAGCATCCCGATCGCGGCAACTGTGGGAAACGCCAGAACTGCCATGGCACCTACCGCAAGCAAACCGAACCTGTCGGCAAACCAACCGCCAATCACCCCGCCCACCGCGCTCCCCGCAAATAGCGAGGCGGTGGCGAGCGCGGCCGAACCTCGTGTCAGCCCGATGGCTTCGACAACGACCGGCATCCAGCTCACGAGCGAAAACACCGTGATGGAATTGGCCACATAAATCAGCCACATCATCGGCGTGATCGCGCCGAGTGGACCGCGGAAGAGATCTGCCAGCCGCCCCGGACCTTCGACACTGCTGGCGTCCGGCACCACTTGCGCTTCTGTCCCAAGTTGAAGGTCGGGCCGCAGATAGGTTGCGACCTTGACGGCTTGTGCTCGCTTGAGCGGCAGTGTGACGAGATAGCGCAGCGACTCCGGCAGTAGCAATGCAAACGCCAGCCCGGTGATCAAGGACAGGCCGCCGCCCGCGAAGAACAGCATGCGCCAGCCATATGCCGGAACGATATAGATTGCCGCGACCCCGGCGACGATGCCACCTCCCGAGTAACCCGCGAAGATCGCTCCAACGGCCGTGATACGCCGAGCCCGCGGCACGAACTCGGTAATCAGCGCAACGGCATTGGGGACGGCGCCACCCAGGCCGAGAGTGGCAAAAAACCTTAAGACAAGCAGTTGGTTGGCCGATTGCGCGAAACCGGTTGCCGCAGTCAATACGCCGAAACTCAAGGCTCCCAGCATCATGGCGCGTTTGCGGCCCACCCTGTCGCCGAGTCGACCGAACACCACCGATCCAACCAGCAACCCGAACATGCCCGCACTGAACAGCAGGCCCATCGAAGCGCTGCTGAGCTGCCACGCCTTGATTAGCGAAGGAGCCGCATACGACAAGGCCGACACATCGTAGGAATCGCACACCATTAGCAAGAAACACAGTGCAATGATTTTCAACACTGGCCGACCAATGCCTGCACCTTCCACAATCTCCGTGACGGTATAGCTGCTTTGCGCTGCCATGTTGCTTGTCTCCATTTTTTTTCGTTGCTTCGGATCGACCAGAAAGGTCTAGGCCCCCGCGAGCCCGCGTCTAGGCCGCGACACCGTTCTTCACCGGTACACGAATGTGGGCTCCCTGCTGCTGCAGGGTTTTCTGCAGATCCCGGATGTCCACCTGTTCCGGGTCGACCCCTGCGTTCGCAGCCAGCGCCGCACCCACGCCGGCAGCATGGCCGGTCAACCAGCACTGCGGAATTTCGCGCATGAAGGTATGGGAGGAAGCGTCTGCGGAAAGGTGGCGCCCCGCCACGATCAGGCCTGCCGTCGAACGTGGCAGGAGGCTGCCGTACGGCACCGACACGCTGGCGAATTTGGGCGCGAGACTGGGGCTTACGCCGACCTCGTCGTCGTGCACCACACCGCTGCGCCAGTCGTCGCGCGAGAGCACCCGCCGCCCTTCCAGTCGCCGACTTTGCCGCACGCCGATTTGCGGCGCCGTCAAGGCGACCCAGGCGTTCTGATAGCCCGGAGCATGCGCGCGGTAATACGCAAGCAGCTCGGCCATCTTGTCGCGCGAACGCAGTTCCACCTCGGTCAGATCCTGAATGTCGAGCGCATCGTAACCAGCGAAGCGCGGACCCATGAACACGGACACGTCGTTGCGCCAGGCCGCAACCGGCATTTCGAACAGGCTCAAATCGGCACGTGCGCGCTTCGAGAACGCGGCAAATTCGTCTGAGCGGCGGAAGCTCAGCCACTTTTCGTTGTCCACGCCGGCACACAACCACGACGTGTTGATGCATTGGTGAATGCTGGTTTCCTCGAAATCGGCGGCTGACGATTCACCGGCGCTCGCGAATATATCGCCGTCGCCCGTCGTGTCGACCACGATTTTCGCGAGTACCGCAAAGCGGCCCTGTTTACTCTCGAACACCACGCCTTTCAGCCGGCCGTCTTCCACCACGGCAGCCGATGCCCAGGCATGAAACAGAATCTCTGCGCCTGCTTCTCTCACGGTTTGCAGCGACACCTGCTTGAGCTGCTCGGGATCGATCATCGGGGCCCACGTCACGATATCGTGGAAGGCGGAGAATCGCGGCTTCCACTGCGCGACCACCTGCGCATCCCGGCTCCCCCACGCGGACTGATCGGGGCCTAGCATCGCGCCGGATGGCAGGCGATCCAGCAATTCACCGCCCAGTCCCGCGATGACGAGCTTGCCGTCCCAATCGGTCATCCGGTCTATCCAGATCACCAGCCCGCCGGTCGAGAGTCCGCCGAGATGGTTGTACCTCTCGACCAGCAACACCCTCGCACCCAGCCTCGCAGCAGCGATCGCCGCCGTGGTCCCGGAGGGGCCGCCGCCGACCACCAGTACGTCGACATCGTGCGTCACCGCAACCTGCCGCGCCGGTTCCGCGATCGCTCCCAGCGTCTGGCGCACGCTGCGCTGCCGCCCCGCGGTGATTTCCTCGACATAGACGGCGCTCGCTTCACTGTGTGTGCCCATGCTCGATCATTCCTTTGTGATGATTGGATTGTTGGTCTGCAAACCCATGACGGGTGGTATTACCAGCCGCTTGCGCTTCAGACATCGCGCCCGAGATAGGCTCCGTGTCCGACAAGTTTTTGTTGCAGCGTGTCGATGCTGATCTGATGGGTGGTGCATTGGCTGTCGATGGCGAGCGCTGCCGCTGTGCCAGCCGCCTGCCCCATCACGAAACACGCGCCCGACACGCGTGCCGCCGACTGCCCTTCATGGCTCATGGATGCGCAGCGACCCGCCACCAACACGTTGTTCAGGGTACGCGGGAGCAGCATCCGATAAGGCAGATGATTGAAGCCGCGTGAGTCCGGAACAGGCTGCCAGCGGAAGATCACATCGCCGGCTTCGTGCAGTTCCAGCGGCCAACCGTTCACACCGATGGTGTCGTCGAAGCTCGCGCATTGCAGTACGTCCGATTCGGTCAACTGGTATTGCCCCACCAGGCGCCGCGTTTCGCGCACGCCGATTTGCGGTGGGATATCGACGATGTAAGACGTCTCAAATCCGGGTGTCGCCTTGATGAACTGGTAGGCCTGCGACACCTGGCGGCGGCCCTCTGTTTCGCCGGCACTGAACTGCGCGGCATCGGTTCCGTCGACCGCGGAGCCATCGGCATTGGCCAATTGCGTGACATTCACACGCCACTCGATGTTGTTGCGTTGCGGCTTGATGATGGGTGTCTTGCGAGGGAACCTGGCGCCGGCCTTCTCCGCTTCAGCCATCCGGGCCGCGACCTGCGCCGAGGCATCCTTTGCTCGAGAGGCGTCCACGCCATTCAAGCGAAACATCAGGGACGGATACAAGGTATTGCCCGAGGCGTCGCCTCGTTCGAATCCGGCGCCCGCCCACGCCGCCAGATCAGCGTCGCCAGAGCAATCGATAAACATTCGGGCAAGCACGATGCCCCTGCCCGATTTCGTCTCCACGATCAGACCCCGCACCGTTTCGGGATCAGCCATGATCACGCCCACGGCCAAGGCATGAAACAGTAGCTCTACGCCGCTGCTTAACAGCAGCTCGTCGGCGGCCAGTTTGAAGGCGGCCGTATCGTACGCACGTCCATAGGTTTTATTAAAGATCAGATGCGGGTCATTCAGGCCGCCGAGTCGCGCTATGCCGGCCAGCAGGTCATCGGCGACGCCATGCACGACCTGCCGGATATCGCCGAATACGTTGGCATAGAGACCACAAAAATTGGTCACACCTGCCGCCGTGCCCATACCGCCCAGGAATCCGTAGCGCTCCACCAGCAGCACGGATTGTCCGCTGCGCGCGGCAGCGGACGCAGCGGCGATTCCCGCCGGCCCTCCTCCTAGTACCACCACATCGAACTCGCCGACGATCATGGTCTCGCGTGCGGCTTCCACCGCGGTACGCGCAGCTTTGAAGGACAACATATCCAGTCTCCCGATGATTTTGATTTCGTGTGTGGATCTCATGTTAGTCTCACGATAAAGGAGCTACAATCACCTAAATCGAACGCATATTTATGCCAATTCACGAATAATCATGGATCTCCTCGAGAATCTGCGCGCGCTCGTACTGGTGGCTGAGCACGAAAGTTTTTCGCTCGCGGCGCGCGAACTGGGACTATCTCCGTCGGTTGTGATCAAGCGCGTCAATGCCGCCGAATGGCAACTGCGCACCGAGGTATTCAGGCGCACCACGAGGCGTGTCACGGCCACTGAGGCCGGCCAACCCGTCATACTGAAAGCGCAAACCCTCGTGCACGACTTCGATGAACTACTAGCCGCCATGCGCAATGAGCGGATCGAACCGGCGGGGACTGGAGCATTACGGGTGACGATTGCGCTGGAACTGGCGACCTTCGGCCTGGACGAGATGCTGAGTGCCTTTTTGCAGCGCCACGCCAGGCTCAGAATGGAGGTGGTATGGCTGGATAGAGCGGTCAACCCTGAGGCAGAAGGGTTCGATCTGGCCATCGATCTGCAGTTGCTGTCCTACCCGCGGGTCACGGAAATGGCGTTGATGTCCTTGCCCTCCGCGCTGGTCGCGGCGCCCGCCTTTCTCGATACGGCAGAGCGCCCCATTCATCCGCGGGATCTGCAGAAACACCCGATCCTAGCGCTCGAATCAACGGGACGACGATGGGCATTTCGCGGCCCGAATCGGATTGTGACGGTGGAGGTCACGCCGCGATTCATTACAGCAGATGCATGCAGCGTTCTGGACGCGGTGATCGACGCTCAGGGAATCGCGCTATTGCCACAATATCTTGCGCAGCCAGCGCTCGATTCGGGCCGTCTGGTCCGGTTGCTGGGCGACTATCCGCCGGTGGAGGCTTGCATGATGGCGAGGGTGCCAGATGCCAAAGCGTCGCAGCCATGGGTGCAAAACCTGCTCGCATGGCTTGTGCTCAGGCTGGCAGACGCTCCAACGCGCCCTGCGTGAGGATGCAAACTGTGAGGCAGGTGATTCTCCTTAAATGCTGTCGCGATCAAGGGCCTCTTTGAGTACGTCGAGCAACGCCAGCAGCGCCACGTCGCCAACGCGGTGCTTAGGGATAACCGCCCTGATTTCCAGGAGCGGTACCTCCCAGTCACTCAATACCCGCTCTAGGGTGCCAGCTTCCAATGCGGCCTGCACGACATAGTCCGGCAACAGCACTAGGCCATTGCCGGCAAGTGCCGCGGATAGCAGTGCACGCAAATCGTTGGAGGTATATTTGGGCCGGTGCACTATGCTTACCTGCGCACCATTTTTTTCGAATACCCATTGTGCCTGGGCAGGAAAAAAAGTCAGGCAATCGTGATCGGCCAGTTGTTTGGGATGGCTCAGCTGCTCCCGCGCACGAAGATAATGTGGCGCCGCACATAGCACCTGGCGAAGTGGGCACAGCACCTCTTCCATAACACCGCCGGGATGCAGTTGAACCACACCGATGGCCAGGTCATAGCCCTCTTCGACTGGACTGATGTGTCGGTCGATCAGCGCGATGTCGAGGTCGACATTCGGATAGATTCGCTGAAACTTCAAGAATGCCGGCCGCAACCGGAAGGTTGCTAGCGCTGTCGGCACCTTGATCTTAAGTTTGCCCTGAATCACGTGCGGGTCCATCACCGCGGCGGTGCCACGTAACAGCAGATCCAGTTCGCCGAGCAGCTGTTTGGCGCGCTCTGCATGAAGACTGGCAAGCGGCGTCGGCACGACCGAGCGCGTGGTGCGAATAAACAGGGGCTCACCGATTTCGCCTTCCAGCTCCTGGATCCTCTTGGTGAGTACCGAGGGCACGACGTTGATTTCTCGTGCTGCAGCCGAAAAGGATCCGCATTTCATGGTAGTGACGTAAGCGCGCAAACCGAGTATTCGATCCATGTCTCGAGTGCCTGTTCAAAGTTTGATGCTGTTTTGCGCGAGCCGCGCAGCACAGATGTCTTCTTGCCGACGATTGTGCATAACTCCGCGATCAAAGAGTCGGCCGCGTTAGCCCGGGCGACTGCTAATGGTGTGTGCTCCGAGCGGCGGAACGCGCGGTTCCCTCCTATCCGACATCGACGTTAGAACAACGGTCGATGTGATTTGCACGTCGTACACCGTTTCGTAACGATTCGCTTCCGCGTTCCGCGCGCGGCTTTTTACTTAAGTCCTGGCCTGCCCGCCGATGAGTTGCGGGATCCGACGGTGGCATCAATGCCTCCCGTAGTCAGCCATTCCGTAATCATAGACGCTCCCAGTAATCGCACACGCCCTTGCCCGCAAGACGTGGCATATCTCTCATAGCGGGTATGCACCACCTGCCATGAGCTGAGCGCCGTTAAGTTCAAACTTCGGGCTGAGGAATTGAGATTGCCCCGGCATCGCCGCAGTTGTGCCGTAGGTGGCTCGTGTCTATCGTCGCCCCTTTCCTTCCCGCAACCTGTGACAAAGAACTTTTCAACCCATGCCTCAAGATGTACAGCCGCGCAACGGCGGCCAAATCCCGGTCCACCCGCTTGTGCGCAACGCGGTCGACACCGTCTACTGTGTGCCTGGCAAGCGCTTCGCGCCGAGCAGCGAGAAGCTCATGGATCGCGTCTTCGACGAGGCTGAACAGGTTGCCGCCTTCGGTCACGCGGCAACCGGGCAAACCCGCAAGGGTCTTGCGCGCGGTGCGGCCATTCAGTGCCCGCCAAAGCGGGCAAGGTTTTGTACCAATCGTAAATCGCGGGCGCTCTTCTACTTCTCGCCGGTCAGTTGCATCCAGTTGCGATGCGCGAATCCAGCTTTGACCTGTTCGTTGAGTCCGCAATTCTCCAGAAACCGCCTTGCGTTGTGGCCAGGGCGACATTGGTAAGGAAAGTCAGTCGAGAAGAGCAGGCGATCAGCGCCGACAATGGCAGTGGCACGCTCCAGGTAATGAGGCAGAAACATACCGCTAGCCGTGACGTAGAGATTTTTCTGTAGGTAGCTCGCAATCGGCTGGGCCAAACCGGATACCCTGTCCATTGCGGCCAAACGCTCGGCATAGAACAGCACCACTTCCCCCCAATGACCGAGAATCACCTGAAGGCCCGGCATGCGATCGAACGTGCCGGCGAGCACGAGACGAAGGAACTGGATGCCTGCGTCGTAGTGCCAGCCGAGGCCGTAGGTGGCGAAAGCCGCGTCAACCTCGGGTGTGAAGCCCGAGTAGTAGGCAGCCCTCACGGCGGCATCAGGCACACGGGGATGGATCAGTATCGGAGCGCCTAGTGCTTGCGCACTTTGAAAGATGGGCGAAAGGCTCGGGTCATCGAGATGGCGCTGGCCCACTTTCCCGCACAACACCGTTCCTTTGAAGCCCAGCGTCCTGACGCAACGCTCCAGTTCGAGAGCCGCCTCTTCCGGCATGGACACGGGCAATGTGGCCATGGCCTGGAAGCGTGTCGGATGGTGCGCAACCACCTCAGCAAGAGCGTCGTTGGTTCGATGCGCTATATTGATGCTTTCCGACCCAAGGTCGTGAAGCGCGGGAGTTGTCAACGACAAGACCTGCACATCCAGTCCGGTTTCGTCCATCAGCGAGAGTCGATCTTGCGCGAGATCAAGCAGGCGCCCTTCGATCGTGCCGGAATGAAACGCCACGCTCGGATCGGTCACATCCAAGCCGATGGCATTCCAGGCATCGCGAATTTCCGACGTCAGAAAATGCTCTTCAATTCCGATCAGTTTCATGGCTGAGCCTCCGTTCACCACAGGACAGTGCGGCCCATGCGGTCGAGGTACTCCAGGCCAGGCTTTCCCCGCTTCGAGAGCAGCGTGTTCACGATGTCAGGAATGGTTTCCTCAAGGCCGAACGGCGCGTTCGGACCGCCCAATGCCGTGCGAATCCAGCCCGGAGCCATCAGCACCAAGGCGCGTGGCTCACTTGCATGGCGAGCAGCGTAGCTTCGCATGTACTGGTTCAGAGCCGACTTGCTGCCGCGATAGACTTCAAACCCACCGTTAGTATTGTTGGCTATGCTGCCCTGTCCCGACGACATGACGCCAATGAGGCCGTCGGGGGGGACAAGATCCTGCAGCGCCTCGACGATACGCATAGGGCCAAGTGCATTCGTGACCATCACGCGGATGAACTCCTCGGTGGATACTTCAGCGATGGTGTCATTCGGATTCGCATTGGCGGTGCCGGCGTTCACGAACAGGATGTCGAACACCCGGCCCGACAAGCGGGCACGGAGTGCCGCGATCTGCTCCGGTTGGCAGATGTCGACGGACTCGACCTCGACGCGGCCCTGGCTCTCGTCGGCCAGGTCATGCAGTTGAGTTCGGCCTTCGATCGGCCGCGTGGTGCCGACGACATTCCACCCCTTTTTCAAGAGTTCGGCGGCCATGGCGTGTCCGAGACCACGCGATGCGCCGATGAGCAGAATGGCCGGGGTCTTATCGTCACTTGAGTGTTTCATCAAAGTTCCTTGAGATCGGACAGTCCTGATTCTGGTGGAGAAAAATTCATTGCACCAGACGCGTGGGATGCAATAATCGATTGCATCGGAATGAACGAATAGTCAAATGCAGGGGGGCGACTTGACATGCAAGACGTGGACTTGAATCTCCTCACCGCGCTGGATGTATTGCTCGCCGAGTGCAGCGTGACCAAGGCAGCGCACCGACTCGGCTTGAGCCCCTCCGCCATGAGCAGAACGCTTTCGAGACTACGGATAGCGACAGGGGATCAACTGCTCGTGCTAGCGGGGAGGACGCTGGTTCCGACACCGTATGCCGAGCAACTCAGTGAGCACGTCCATGAACTTGCCCGAAACGCCAGGGCCGTGCTTCAACCCGCCAACAGCACCTTGGACGTTGCCACACTGGAGCGGACGTTCACGATTCGTGCGAATGATGGCTTCGTCGAACTGGTCGGCGCATCGCTCATGGCGGCGATCACCCAAACCGCGCCCGACGTCCGTATCCGGTTCGTATCGAAGCCTGACAAGGATGCACGGCCGCTTCGGGAAGGCATGATTGACCTAGAGGTCGGCGTACTCGGAACCGCCGCGCCGGAACTGAAAACGCGGTTGCTGTTTCGGGATCGGTTCGTGGGTATTTGTCGAGCTGGGCACCCTCTTTTGACAAGGGTGACTGCGAAACGCTACGCCAGTTATCAGCACGTGGTGGTGTCGCGCAAACGGCAATTCTCCGGCCCGGTTGACGACGCGTTGGGCCAATTGGGTCTGCGCAGGACCATTGCCATGGTCGTGCTAACCTATGCCAATGCGATGCAGATCGCACGCCACTCGGATCTTCTCGGACTTGTCCCGCATTCATGCCTTGGCAGTGCCTTGCTGGGCGGTCATGCGGGTAGTGCGGGCGTCGAGCTCTTTGAACTCCCGGTACGAACGCCCGAGATCAGAGTGTCGGCCATTTGGCATCCTCGCCTCCATGCTGATCCTGCCCATCGCTGGCTGCGCGATACCATCTTTGCTATTTGCAAAAATGCGGCCCCATAAGCCAGTCATCACTACACGCGCTTTAGGCAAGCTGTTGTCATGGACCGCAGTTCGGAATCTTGATGCGGTGAGCTGACATCAATTACGGCCGTACTGTCACGCGAGCTGAACAGCGGGCGTCGCCGGTAAGCGAGGCCAGACTGGCCTGTTACAAATTCTCGTAAACCCACCGCACGCAGTACTTCGCTATCGTGGGGGCATGAACGAAGAAGACCACCCCCGATTGCCTCCCGCCGCACAGGCCTACCCGGCGCGCCGAGGGCACCCAATGACACTCGCGGATCATCATTCGCCACTCGCGTGCATCAGCGTCACCGACCTTGCGCAAAAATGAGGTGCAAGCACCGTTCGATCGTGCGCGCCGCTCTATCATTAACGCCTTCTTCGACTACGACCTCTTTGTCGTCGGTGAGGTACAAGCTTTTGGAGCCTTCGAGTTGGCTCTGAAACATCGCCTCAATGGTCGTGGTAAATGTTCGCGATAACGGATTCCATGTCAATGAGGCGCCCCGCCTGCACTGCATCAACATGCTGTGGAAGCAGCTTGCTCCGACGAACTGAAATCAGTTTCTCCGCAACACTTAGCGCCTTTCACGGCATTTCGGATATCCACTCGCCCGGCATGGACCTCGAAGGTAATAGAAGCCTGTGCCCTCTGGATCAACTACGTTTATTCGCCACAATCCGAATAAGCGATAGAAAACCAGCATCAGTCTTTGAATGTAGACGGATCGCTCGGGCAACAGGCGCAGGCTCTCAGCCCGCGATCAAGGCTTCGGCATGGGACAGAAGATCACCTTGCCTTTTTTTCGAAAGTCGGCCAAACAAGAGAATTAGACGAGCCAGCTCAGCGTCGTTCGCATAGAAAAATGCCACCGGTACCCTGAGCACGGCTGCAAGACGATTGGCAAATGCGTAGTCCGCCTTATGGATACCGAGTTCATATCGGTTTATGCGAGTGCTGGCCACAAAAGCGTCCAGGCCCGCCTCAATTCCAAGCTGTTTCTGCGACAGCCCGGCCTCAAGACGAGCCTCTTTCAATCGCGCTCCAAAGACGGACGAATGTGCCGCAGACATTCAATGATAGCTCGTTACAAACGAAGCTACGAATATCGTTGCAAAACGTCGCGCTAGATACTACAATTTTCGTAGTACAAGGTGGTGGCTGGCTAATTTCAAAAGCCACGCCCGGTGGACATCGCCCTTTTTCACGAGCAAAGCAGCAAATTCAGCGTTTCGTTGTTTCATCTCGCAGCAACCAACGAGTACAGGACGAAGATAATGTCGGACGAAGTTTCACGATCCGGTCGCTGGGCCAATCTGAGCAAGCAGGAGTACGACCAGCTACTCACGCTCAACGAACAAATTGAACAGGCAGAGCAGTGGCTATATCGGCGTAGTCGTGACATGGTGACGGCGTACAGTCTGGCAGCCGCGCAAGCACGCCATGCCGACAACGGAAACTTAGACGAAGATGTAAATCTGATCGCTACCCTGCTGTTTCTGGTTCGGGAGGACCACCCAGCTTTTCTCCCAGGCCAAGATAATATCGTCGCCCGAATTGATATTCCTATCTTGCCTGCACCGGGCACCGACGAAAACTCTCCTTATCCAGACCTGAGCATGGTATCTGACTCGGCTCAACGCCTCAGCGACTGGAACCCGCTCTTGCTGAACTTATACGAACGGGTTCTGCAGCGGGACACGGCCAAACTGTTGAGCATCGGGGCACTGTGCATCGATGTCGCGCTCATCGAACAGCAATTGCGCTCCTGGTGAGCGGTGGCCCTGCGTTGAATATGCAGTGACTGTCGTAGGAATGTGCCGGGTCCGCCATCCAACGGTGCCGTCCTTATCCGCTTAGACAGGGACTCGTTGCAATCGCCAGACGACCGACTATATTTGAGAGAGGATAGTGGGTTGTGCTTTGCCTACAGATCCGGCGCCGACACCGCGTATCTCGCATCGGAGGAGCACGTAGCATGAGCATCCTGAATCTCGCTATCAGCTTAGGTATCCTATTCGGCGTTGCCAAGGGAATCCAGCTATTCACACGCCATTGCCGGGGCCGGTTCGGTCGCAGCTTCTTCACAGTCGACAGGTTCTGGCTAGCGGCGATCGCTATCAACTTCCTCTGGTGGGGGTACTATTTCTGTGTAACCGCCCCATTGCGCCACATGCCGCCGTCTGGAGGACTTACCCTCATGGCAATCGGCGTTGCCGTTGTTGCGTGGCTGATATACGAGAATGTTCGAGATACCGACCTCCTGCACGGCATCGGCGGCTCGTCTCTCCAGCTCGTGCTGTTTTTCCCCGTGGCGCTCTACGGTATTCCGCTTCTTTTGATCGCCATGCTCTTCTTGCTCTTTGTGACGTACAAGGGCGCACCCGCATGGTTCGTCGATCCATAACGACCTGAACATCAAGACATTGGACGTCGGCCGTCACGCCTTACGCCCGACCATCGACACGGGAAACTGCCCCCAGACTCTGTCCGCAAGACGCGGCTTGCCGCAATTTACGGCGCGATGGGCGCGGCCAACGTGGTCCCCGCGTCAGCGATCGAAATCCGGACTGGGGTCGTCCGGCCGATTGTCACGCTCGGGCGGCATGCGCTCCGGTCGCAGAGGCTCTTTTTGCTGTGGACGATTGATAACCGTCGGCGCATCCCGTTGCACCGGCATGGCTTGCACGAAGTCGGGAATGCCGACTGCCATCTCACGATCGAGTCTCGCAGGGGACGCTGCCATCGCCTGTGCTATTTCTCGCCACGCGGCGAATACGCCATCATGAGACTGCCATCCTGCCTGTCGCTGCTCCGAATTTGCGACAGCCTGCCAGTACATCGGCACTTCACCGCGCGCCAGCATATGCTTGACGCCCTGTTTCGGGTAACGCTGCGTGACGCCGCGCGTTCTTCGGGGTGTCGCATTCGCCTCAACGCCATGCGCGTGTAGCTGCTCAGCGAATCGCTCACGCCAGCGCCGCAGATCCTGCTTGCGCGGATTGACCCGTCGACCATCCGGTCCTCGCACCTGCACGCTCAAGTGGACATGCGGATGAGCCTCGTCGTCATGTGCGGCAAACACATAAGCGCGACCATCACCGAACTCGAGTGCCGCAAAATCGCGTGCAGCATCGCACACGGCCGGCCGGTTCGTGCCCGGCGGCATGGAAAGCAGGATATTGAATACCTCACGACGATGACTCGTTTCCGGTATCCCCCTCCCGCCGAGTTGCCAGGTTCGCGCAAGATCACGGACAGCCTCGGCACCGGCAATCCGGTCGCCGTTCTGGTCTTCCAGTTCGACCTGTCCATTGCGCGAGATATAACGCAGATGCCGCCGCACCGCGCCCATACCCTGGGCACTCGACGCCTTATTGGTGATCTTGACCATCACCTCTGGCGTGCGCCTGAGCGTCCGGGCCAACTGATCGCGCATGCGCTTAGCTTCATCAGGCATGCTCGCACTTGGGAGCCGCTGGGCACGAGCATGCTTGAACGGCTCCTGAAACAGTCGGTCGCCCCAGTTCAAAAGCATCGCATCGATGTAGACCTTCGGGTAAGCCATGTTACCGGCTCCATCGATCGAGGTTCGCGCGAATCATGGTCGCTACGGCACGCAGATGCACGTCGATCTGGTCCCGGAGTGCTCCAATATCGCGGCCCCCATTGGGTGCCGTACTCAGCGCAATCCCCTCTCGTGCGAGGTGTCCCAACCATCGGCTGATCACAGCAAGCTGCTGGTTCGAGTCCGACAGTAGCTGCATCTCGTGCACGTCAAACTGAGGTTCCCGCATCAGTTGCGCCCGGATCAGCGCGACAATCCAGTGGTTGCTGGTCAGGCCCGAGGCCTCCGCGCGTTGCTCCACCGCTTCCAACTCTGCATGCGTTACCCTGATCTCGATCCGTATGCGAGGCTCGTTAATCGCGATCCACTCAACGTCTGATTTGGCCTGCACGTCGTCAGCGTCAGCACCTAGGGCCGCCGCAATCAGCTGCCGCACGCCCTCTCCCGGCGTCAAGCCGCGGCGCATACACCAGCGATTCCAGTCTGATCGCATCCCCCCGAGTTCGACACACAGGCGCTCGCGCATACGAGAATGCACACGCATGGTTCCCCCTTAGCGCGCAGGCGAGGGATCGGCCGGCGTGCGCACAATCTCGCGCTCAACCTCAGGTACAGGCGCACGCCCGGCGGTCGGACGTGCCCGGCGATCCCGTGCCGACGGCGCTTTGGGATCGAAGACTCTCGGTCGCGGCACCGGAATACCCTCCCGGCCAAACGCATCCAGCAGCTCTTCCGCGCGCTGCTGCACGCGCGCAATCGAACGCGCGCTGAACCCCTGCTCTCGCATGGCCCCGACCAATACAGCCAGGTGTAGAACCTTGTCCTCATCGGATACCGTCGAGCGTCGATGCTCCTGACGGTCCTCGCGCGCTGGCGCGTTGGCGGGAGCCGTCGCTGTACCGGATGAACGTTCGGAGCGACCCGCAGATTCGGCAATCGATCTATCACGCCGCACCACATCGACCTGCCAGGTATTCCGGTAAACGTCCTTCTCTTCTTCACCCACCGCCATGCCGTGGTCGTCAAGAATCGGCACCTTGACAGTCACGAGCCGCCGGCCCTGATTTTCCAGCGTAACGTGCTGCCCAGGTTCGGCGCGCGATGCAAGCATTGCGCGTTCAAGATCCACGCCCCAGACGACGCGGTCGGTGCCCCTCGCGTCGCGGAAAAGGACATAGTACGAGTCGCTTCGTGCAGGGTTATGCAGGTACGGTGCACTACCGTGCTCGCGCAGCTCGCCAGCATACTTCCGAGGGGTCTCGGGCTCGTCACTGACTACCTGTGGTTCAGACCGGTAGGATCGTGCCGGATCTCCGGAGATCGGAGACACCGGGCGAGCAGCGCCAGGTCTTTCCGTCTGGAAATCTGACGCCTTCGCCGGTGTACGGTTGTCGTCCGCGGGCAATTGCGTTCCGGTCGTGGGCCTCGACGCGTCCGCCTCAATCCGGTTGCTCAGGTGTGCCTGCCGGGCATCCGCCAGACGCGCGAGATCAGCGGCTTTCGGCTCATAGCCACTCACCTCGATACCGAGCAACGTCCCTTGCAGCCACACTTCGCTGCGAAATGCCTGATGTCCCGATACGCGGATGCGCTGCCACGATTTCGCCGCCACCATGTCGACCATCGACTCCACCACGTCCGGCCGGTTGTGTTCCGTGACGAGGTACGGTCCGAGATCCTCAAACGCGAGCTGATACGGTACGTCCTTGAGGAAATACTGATTACCCGCACGCAGGTAGCGCTTGCGAACACGCTCGGGCGGCTGGTCGATCGGCGCACGCGCTGTATCGCCGGCTCCCAACGACGCGTCTGGGGCTGGACGCGTACCAGGCTGCCGGGTCCCGGTTCCATCGCGGACCGCCTGATCACGCAGGCCGGCGCGCGCTGCGTCGAACTCGCGCCGGCGCCGCGCCGACACGGCATCCATCGCGGCCGCGTCCAGGTTGCGAGCGCGACCATCTTCACCGGACTGCTCCGCAAAGGCCATCCGCCCAGGAAGATCCTGCTCGATCACGTTAATGACCGGGTCCGAAAATAGCGTTGTTTCAGTCATGGTGGAACCTCTTACACATCAGATACGATTCGCCGTGGCCGGCGACACATGAGACGGTTCAACGGTCCGGCCCAGGAGGGTCCTGCGATGCGGCCCGCTCCTTCGACTGCTCCAGCGCTGCCGCGCGCGCCTCACGCACGCGTGCCCATGACCGCGCCTGCAACTGATCCAGCGTGCCCTCGAGGTTCGGACTGAAATTCAGCTCGCGTGCGGACTTCTTCAGCGAACCGACCGTGCGCTCCAGCAGGTCACGCGCGCGATCCCACGGATAGACTTTCGGCCGGTCTCCGTCGTATCCGATCTGCAACTCCGATCCGTTCATGCGGGCGTTCTCATCCATCCACCGGAGCCGATCCGACGCAAATTCCATCTGCTCTTTCGGATGGAAGACGACGCTGCGCGTTGCGACTTCTTGAATCAGGTAGTGCTCGGTGTTGAACACCTCGCCTTTATATGGGCCGCCGTTCTCGCGCGGTGTTCCCATGCGCAACGGTGTGCCAAAGCGGTGCTCGGCCAGCGCCTTGACTTCGATGGGCACATCTGCCGGAGCGAACAGCGGCTCGCCAATGGACGGGCGCGTCGCCAATGGCCGCGTTGCCGCAGCTGCAGGTGCATTAGCAGCCGGCGGCGATGCGGAAGACTCAGTCACTGCCTGCTCGGCTTCCGCTGACGCGCTCGTCGGCACGCGAGAGTCTGGCAGATCGGCCTGCTTCGGGGCACCGCGCTTCGCTGACCGGCGGCGCGAACCGCTCTCTGTGTCGTTCACTAGGGTTTCTTTCACACGGCTCATCATTTCCTCCTTTGGTTCGTCCAGTATTCCGTCGGCTGCCATAAACGCAGTCGACTCCAGCCCCTCGACCGCCGACTCAGCGTTGCCAAAGGCGATTTCCCGCAACCGATCACCGACATGCGGCAGGCCCGACAGCACCGCCATGTCGTTGAAGTCGGTCGGGGCTTTGTCGTCGATCCGTGCGCCCTCAGCGAAGGTTGGCAGCGCCGGACGCGCCTGCGACTGCTCTGCCGCCTGTCGGGCCTTGGCTTCGCCCGGCCCAAGATCCCCAAGGACAACCAGATCGGCATCGGGATATCGCTCACGCAGGATTTCAGCGACTTGAGGCAAGGTTCCACTCGACAGGACGGCGAGCGCCACCCAGCCCGTCGCCCGATGCGCAGACAGCACGGTCGCCATGCCTTCGCCGATCAGAATCGGTGAGTTGAGTTCGCCATCAGCCAGCGTAGGACCAGCGATCCAGTACCCACCTCTCTTCGCGCCGCCTGCCAGTGATGATTTACGGCCGTGTTCGTCAATCAGCTCGAGCGTCGAGATCGCTTCGCCGATCCAGCACGGCACCAGCAGCACCCGTCCCATGAGCGGCTGCTCGTCGCTCGCTGGAACGTAACCCAGCAATACATGCAGTTCGAGCGCCTCCAGCTCGCGCAGTGACCGCGTCGGCTCGAGATACTTGCGAACGAGATACGGGTGTTCTGGACCTACGGGTCGTGCCCATTGCCAAATTTCCTGTGCCTCCCGGGCCACCTCTGCGTGCCGGGCCTGCTGCCGGGCTTCGTCGCGCACCCTGCGTTCGAGCACGTCAGGGCGCGGCGCGAGCGCCGTAGCTATCCGGCCGGGATAGTGCCTGCGCTTCAGGTCGAAACCGTGCTGGCGCGCGAGCCAGAAGAGCGTTGCGAGCGTCTTGCCGCCGGACTCCCTTGCCGAACGCCAAGTGGTGCGCGCCGAGCGTTCGTTGTAATTGCCGGCCGTGCGGCTCCACTCGTCCCAGATCTCGAAGCCGGCGTCACCGAAGCCGTGCTTGAGCGCGAACGCCATGTCGACCCACGTGCCGTAGTCATGCGCAGGAATGACGGACAATGCAGCTCGCACGCGCGCGGTTTCATCCCCATTGACCGTGCTCATGGCCGGCCTCCCTGGATGGGGACAACATTCGGTCCGCCAACTGGCATACGTCCACGCTTCGCACGCGCGGATTTAGCCGGCAAGAGTTCCGCCACATCAAGATCTGCCACGGACAGCCAACGCGCCGCGCGCGCCACGCGCTCCGCCGGCACGCCAAGGAGCATGAAGTGCCGCTCGACGTAAGCCGCAACCTCGTCCTCGCTCAGGTCGGAAAGCCTTTGCGGCAGATCGCGCTGATCCCAGGCTTGCAGCACTTCCAGGTACTCAGTCGGCAAATGGATGAAGCCGGTACCATCCGAGTCGATCTCGTTGGGCTGCACCTCGCGCAGCCGCCGCTCTGCCTGAGCGCTGAAACGCGTGAGATTCATCGCAGGCACCGACGGCGCGGCCGATACGCGGGAGGCAAACACGGGATCGCGCCAGTAGCAAATCCGGTTGGCGAGTATCGGCTTGGTGTTCTCCAGCACGATGATTTCCTTGTCGCGGCCAAGCTCCTTTAACTCCTGCGGCAACAGCAAAGGTCGGCGCTGCTCGGACACGCTCTCGCTTGATCCGCCTCGTCCGCCGAAGATCCCGCTCGACCGGCTCACGCTACGCGACTGATCGGTGAAGGTACCGAGCATCTCGGAATAGTCGTTCGCATCCTTCTGCTCGCGCGGTGCAAAGAGAATCTGCATTGCGTGGTTCGTGAGGAAGGTGCGCGCATCGGCCCGGCCGTAGACGGATTCGAGTTGCGCCACCGACTGAACGACGGACAGCAGCCGCAGGTTATAGCCCGCCATGTAGGCCACCGAGCGCGCGATGATGTGGATCTTGCCGATCGCCGTCATCTCGTCAAGCAGCAACAGACACTGGAACCGGAGCGTCGGATCGGCCTCGGGCAATTGCTTCGTGTTGAGATTGACGAGCTGCGAGAACACGAGATTTACCAGCATCGCCGCCTCGGACAGATGGTCCGGTGTGATCCCGATGTAGACCGACATGCGGCGGCGACGCACGTCGCGCAGGTCGAAGTCGTTGGTGCTCGTTGCCGCATCGACGATCGGGTTCGCCCATATCGTGAGCGGCGCGTGGAATGTCGCGAGAATGCTCGCGAGCACCTTGTCGTCGTTTGACAGGAAGCGGTTCAGTGCGTCGACGCACTGCCCGGTCAGCAGATCCCGATGCTGGACGAGCGCACGCTGCAGGTACGCCTTGATCGGCATGCC
Source organism: Caballeronia eucalypticola (assembly GCF_047608185.1). Lineage (NCBI taxonomy): Bacteria > Pseudomonadati > Pseudomonadota > Betaproteobacteria > Burkholderiales > Burkholderiaceae > Caballeronia > Caballeronia eucalypticola. The sequence goes on along the minus strand of NZ_JBLKRU010000019.1, from coordinate 57,191 downwards.
GTTACCGGACGACTGCCGCAGCACCTCGCCCATCGTGACAGGATAGTCAGGGATGGATGCCCCTTTGCCTGCCCGTCTCGCATCTCGCCATTCGCACAACAGCAATACGATGCCGAGAAACAGATTGCGCGCCTGGTCCTTCCAGAAGTCATCGTGCCCACCCGGCGGATACAGGGCATAACCGATCGCGAGGATGTCCCCCACACGGAAGAGCCCCTCCGAGATCGCCGACAGTGGGTTGTATCGATGTGTGCGACCATCCTCGGCGAATGGATCGAACAGGTACACCTCTTGGCCATGCGCGCGCCTGAACCCTGCGGTCAACGCATAGTTTTCGCGTTTGATGTCGAGCACCACGACGGAATCGGGATAGCTCAACAGGTTCGGGATCACGATACCAACGCCCTTGCCCGAGCGCGCAGGCGCGGCGAGCAGCACGAACTGCTGCCCGGCGAAGCGCAGATAACGGCCTCGCCACACGCCTACGACGATGGCTGGGGTGTCTATGTTCATCTGCGCGTTCATAGCAACCCCGCCGCGCGGATTTCCGATTCGCAGGCAAAGCGGGCACTGCCGTAGAGGCGCCGGCGTCCGGTACTCGTCACCAGCGAATACAGCCCCATCGAAGGGCCACCCACCGCGACGAGTGTTCCCAAGAGCGCCGCACCTACCAGACGCCGGCCACCGTTCCACTGACCGTCATGCCAGGCGAGCAACGCATCGGGCCAGCCCCACAGTCCTGCGTGAAGTGGATTCACCCGTAGGCTGGCATACAGGAAGAAGGACGCGAGCCACAGCGACGCTATCAAACCTCCGATAGCGATCGCCAGTACAGCAACCGTGATTGCGGCCGTTCGCGCGTGATGCTCTGCGGCATTCGCAGCATCGGGATAAGTCGGAAATAGACGGTTCGTGTCCATACGGGCCTCACGCGAATGTCGTGCGGGCCTTGCCCACCGGATCGAACCAGACTTCCGTCATGCTCCAGCGCTTGGCGGTCTGTTCACCCTCCTCGTTGTAGAGGGCATGCGCTTCCACGTGCGCTACCACGTCAATGGTCAGAAAGAGCAGGCGTTTCAACGCCGCATCGTTATACGCCGCAGCTTCGGGGTGCTCTTTTGCCATCAACGCAAAGCGCTCGATCGCGACCGTGGCACTTGATGCGTGATAGCTCGTGATCGAGCCCGAGTGTCCCGTTGTCAGGAGTTTCAGGAAGTCGTAGGCTTCAGCCCCACGCAGTTCCGCGAGCAGCACCCGGTCGGGTCGCATACGCATCGTGCTCGCGATCAAGTCGGCCGGCGTCACACGCGCCTGACCGTGACCACCCTTGCTGTACAGAAGGTGGACGCAGTTCTCGATATGCCGGACGAACAGCTCACGCACATCCTCGATCGTCACGATTCGCTCGGTCGGCGGGATCGATCGGCAAAGGGTCTTCATGAAACTGGTCTTGCCAGAACCCGTGTTGCCGACGATCGCAATATTGAGCCGCCCGGTAACAGCCAGCTCGAAGAACGCGCCCCAATCGCGCGCTTCCAGACAGTGGACCCGCTTGCGATCAGCAGGGCGCAGCATGGGCAATGCCGCGTCGAGCCCATCCGGGCGATGCCAGACCGTATCGTCGAAGAGCCCCTCGTCCCGGTACGCGTCGAGCGTTTTCTCGCGTGCGGACGGCCGACGGATCGTGACCGATACCGTGCGCGGCGGTACGACTGGCGGCACCACGATCTGGATACGAGCATCACCCGGTAGCAATGCGGAAAGGACGGGATGTTGCGCCGAGACTTCCTGGTTCGTGAGCGTCGCGACGGCCACTGCGAACGACATCAGGCGCTCATAATCGAGATCGGTGTAGTCGTAGCCATACCAGCCGCGATGCGATTCCGTCAGCACGCGATGTGGCCGATTGATGACCAGTTCGGTCACGTCGGCGTCTTCCAGCAATCGCGCAAACGGCCGCATCAACTCCCGCACGGATGCATCGTCGGGAAGCCGAGCCATCACGGCGTCGGCGGACTGATCCCGCATGTCAGTATTGGCGATCATCGCGCACCCTCCGGCTGCAGCGCATAGACCGATCCGAAATCGAGATCCCGCGCCACAACGATCGTGAATTCGGCGCCCTGATTTTGTATCAGCGTCGGCGGGATGTTGATCGTGCTATCGAGCACCCGCGTGGCCATGTCGTTGCCCTGCCGCTGCGTGTTCTCGTAGACGACAGAGCCATTGCTGTTGGCGCCGCGCGTCGCCAGATAGCCGATGGCGTCCTGGGTCACGCCGAGCAGCATTGCAGCCCCGAAACGCGCGCCCCAGTGGTTGTCCACATAGCCGTCAATCCCCATGCGACCAAGTGCATCGGCTGCCGGCGAATCGATCTCGACGGTCACGCCATGCGGTGTCTCGATCCGTGCCGCCAGAATAAAGGTCCGTTTCTGCCCCGGCGAGAGGTTCGACCGGTACTGGCTGTTGATCTGCGAGCCCCGTTCAATCAGCACTACCCGGCCGTCGTCGGAGTAGACGTTCTTCGTCACGGTGCAGGTGGACAGTCCCGCCTCGGTTGAATCAAAAGCGGTGTCGCCTGCGCAATCAATCTTGGCTCCCTGCGCGAGGACCAAGCTGCGGTTGCCGAGCGTGCCCGCCGGGACTCGCGGCGTGGCAGTTGGCGTCAGCGCCTGGGCGAGTGTTCCCGGTCCACCCTGTCCGGCTGTGCTGATCGGGCGGCCCGAGACGATTGCCGGTACCGACGAGGCACCTCCCGTGACACCATCCGAAACACCTTCCGCCGCCAACGCGCCGGGTTCGTTCGAGACGCTCCCCGCTTGGCCGCCCGCTCCGGACGTGCTACCCGTCGCAAGCAGCGGCGCATCGTAGTAGCTGCGCGCAGACATTGGATGCGCAACCGCTGCAGGCGATCGGACCACGGCCGGCACCTGCCCAGGTTCTGACGTCGGGACAGGTGCACTCGCCGCGGGCGATGCGGATGCCGCACTCGCTGCGACCGGACCATCCCTGAACACCCGGCCCTGTGCAGGCGTCTGCGCCATCGCATCCCGACGGGCTTTGTTTTCTGCATCATGACGGGCAAGGAACGCATGGATCGTCCAGACCGCACCACCGCCCGCCAGGACGATGACGACGAGCGGTGTCAGCCACCAGGCCCGCGGGCGCGTCCTCCGGTACTGTCCGAGAGCCGGCATGCCACGATCTGTGAGCACCTCGGACGTGCCAGCGGAATCCCGGTCGTGCCCTGCCTGACTACGGTCGCTGGAATCATCCGGCTCGATTGTGTTGCGGGTATCGTCATTCATCGCCGTGACTCCGCAGGACACGCTTCACACCCATGACCGTCGTACCGTCATGGGGCGGCACGCCGTCCATGTCGTATGCGTCGTTCCAGATACCGACGACCTCGTCACCGAGACGCAGCACGAAGCACTTCGCCACCTCGTGGACCACGATCGTGTCGTCCTCCATGTGCCGGTCGACCACGCTTTCGGTGCCGTCTTCGGCCGCCCGGAAGATCGCGGGAATGCGCCGATTGTTTGGGATGCGGATATAGGTGAACCGGCCGTCGTCCCACGCCGCCGTCGGCGCGATGTCGTCGGAATGCGGCATCACCTGCATCGAATATCGGGTGTTACGCGCCACGGGCGATTGGCCCAAACGCTGCGCGACAATTTCCGTATCCGTTTCGGCGTGCGCCTGTGCTTTTACCTCGTCCGGGTACACGAACGTGACGCGATACATCTCGTCGCCGGTGCCGAACTTCGCCTTCAGGGGCAGCACCAACAGATCGAAGCTGTAGCTGCGTTTGTCGGTGCGGATCTCCAGATTCGAGTCGTGCGCGGCAAGCTGCGGCTTGAGGTACACGTCGTGGTCACCCCTGTTCGCTACCACTTGCCAGCCGTCGCGGTCGCCGGGCGCCACGACCTGGATCTGCTCATGCGGATCGAGCGCAATATGGGTGGCAAAGCCACGCTGCGCCTGGATACGCACGACAGCATCGGGTGCATACACTATCTGTCGGACGCGCGAATCATCGGACCAGCCAGGCAGGTCATAGGCGTGAACAACGGGGCTCACCATCATTAGCCCGACGAGCCAGAGCACCATCAGAGAAAGCGGTTTCATGGTGTACCTCCCACAGCCGTGGACGAGGCCGGCGGCGTGTATTCGGAATCGCGGCTATAGGCCGTTACCTTGAAGCCGAACGGGTTCGCAACCGCAACACTTTCGCGAGTAAAGACTGGCGGCCGGTAGGTGTATGCGAGCGTGATCACGAAGCGCTGCGGGGGCTCCGCATTCGCGAGGCCGTTCTTGAACGTCGTGCGCTCGATGTGCACGACTGCACGACCCGGTTCGTCGGGCGGCAGCGTGGTTGAGATAATCCGCACGCGCCGCTCAGTGTTAGGCCCGATCTGCCGGTCCAGCGCGCCCGGGCCGCTATAGACGCCACGGTAGTCGCGCGCCACCACGTCATCGCTCATGGCCAGCACGCTGTCGTAATCCATTTGCAGCAGGCCCCAGTCGTAGTGCTCGCGGGCACGCACATAGGCCTCGACCCAGTGCTTATCTTGGATCTCCTTCGTATGGACGTGACGCGCGTCGAGCACATCGATGACTTGGGATTCGCCCGTCAGCCGATCAACCTCGATCGGTAACGGCACAACCCGATAGAACGGCACCATGACGGCAAGTGCCATGACACTCAATACCGCCGCGCCGGCCGCGCCGTAAGCGACATGCCAGGCTCGGCGTTCGGAGCGCTCCTGAAGGTGCGTGAGCGACGCCTCGATGTCGAGGACGTGCCCGTAGTCGTCGGGCGCGCTCATCGTCCACCTCCGTCGGCCGGCGCGTCAGGCAATGCTGGCCAAACGAGAGACGTCGGAACCGGCGGCACGCTGTTGACGGGCACCCGATGGGATCCGTCCGGCAGGACGGGTTTCGGCGGTCCCGAAGAACATCCATCCGTAAGCATAACGAAATTTATAGCGAGAAATACAACCAGAAATTTGCACATGATCGCTCCCTCAGTTCCCGAACGAGGCCGGTACCATCTGATCCTGCAACCGAGTGGTGTTCCCCGCCCGGCTCAGCACCAGTTCGCTTTGCTGCTCGGCGACGAGCCTGTCTTCCGTCTCGGCCAGCATCCGGAAAAGCTGCAGCTTCGTCATCTCGTTACCGACCGCCGTGTTTTCGCTCTGGATGCGCGCCTGCAATTCCGCCACGCCTTTCGGATCCTGCGTGACGTCGATCTGCTGCATCAGGCTCTGGATTTGGTTCAGTTCCTGCAATTCGGTCTGGTACGCCTGCATGCCGAACGCCTTGTCCTGGAATGGCTTGTTCAGCGCGCGCTGGCACACCTGCTGGTCGATGCCAGTCTGGTCCGCGCAGTTGTAGATCTCGCTCGCCGAACGTAGCGCCTGGGCGCTGCCCGTGAGCCCGGCGTAACCTCCTTTCTGCACCGCCGTATAGACGCTCTGCCAGTTCGATGGCAGCGAGTTCGCGACCACCGGATTGTTAAGAAGCGCGCCGAAACCGCGCGTGCCGACCGTGGACTGGTAGATCTGGACCTCCTGCTGAACCTGCTGCTCAAGCTGGGCCACCGTCGCGATCGCCTGGATCACGTTCTGTGCATCGAATACCGGGATGCCCTGGGCGTGACCAACGGAGCAAAGCGTTGCCCACACGAGTGGCGCACCGGCTACCTTGAATCGTCCTGTCATGCTCGTCACCTCATACTCAACTGCCCTGTCCCAGATTGGCGCGCACGGCCCGCTGGTAGGCGGGTAACGCCCCATTCCCTGAAGCCGCTCCACCGCCCCCCGAACCGGTCTGGCCGCGAATCTTGCCACCGGAGCGCGGACCATTTCCGCCGCGGGTCATTGCCTGTCCAAGCGCTGTCGCGAGGCGGCGCGACGCAACACCCGCCACGAATGCGCCGACCCCGGACAGGGTGGCACCGCCCGACAGCCCTGACGCCACGGACGGCAATTGCCAGCCGACCATTGCCAGGAATATCGCGGTCGCAAACATGCCGAGTGCCGCGCCCCACGCTGCCGACGCTTCCAATGCCGCTTGGCCGGCCGCTACAAGTGAGGATGCGTTTGCACCGGGTGCTGACGTCGTCACCTGGAACGGTGCAAGCTCGGTGGAAAAAGCCGTTAGGGCCATGCCCAGAAACGCCGCCACTAGCACCTGCAGGAGGGCGTAGTTCGCGACCTTCGCGGTCCACGCTTCAAAGAAGCGCGCAGTGGGTGCGAACGCGGCGCAGGCAATGAAGATCGGACCGATCCCGAGCACCAGATCGAGCAGCATGCGGCCCATCACGACCTCGAACGCCAGCACGATCAGGAAAATCGAACCGCCAATCGCCGCTACGAACCCACACACGATGTCGCCAATGGCGGCGGCGATCCCGCTCGGGCTTAAGCCTTCGTGCGTGGCCTTTTCCGAATAGGCGTCCAGCACAAGATCGATCTGCTGGTCATAGCAGTCGAGCGTCTGGTAGATACTGGTGGCGTTGGTCGCCGTGACGGCGCTGCCGCTGACCGAACCGCATCCGGGATTGCCACCACCCGTCGTATTGGCCGCGTTCTGGATCGTCTGGGCGAGGCCCGACGTGGCGCCGCTCACCGCCTCCACCAGTTGCTGCTGGTAGACGCCACTTCCGAGTGCAAACGCGAGAATGGCGGCGACCTTGAGCCCACGCCACGCGAAGGCTGACACCGACTCGTGCGCCTCGCCCCGCACGATGGCCAGTCCATAGGCAATGACCCAGATCGTGACGGCCGTGGTCACAACGGGAACGAGCGCGCTGGAAAGCGCCGAAGACACGCTCGTGACGTAGGTCGACATGCCGTTCTCGAGCGTGCCGCCGATCGCGGTAAAGAGGCCGCTCATTGCATACCTCCCTTCTGCGCCGCCCGGCGCTTCGCGAGTTGGGCGTGGAAGATTGGCAGCCACACGTCGGGATCGTCCCCTACCTGCGCGCGGATCGTATCGAGCAGCTCCACGTTATCGGTCGTGCCGGACAGCACATCGAGCACATCGCCCAGCCCCGCGAGATCGAGCCGGCCGATGGCCGAGCGATGTCCCTGCTTGACGAGAAACATGCGGCTGTTCTCGCCAAGATTGCGGACGGTGTTGAACTCGGCCTCGGTGAGCTTGAACCCGTGCACATAGTCGTCGAAGTCTGCCCGCGGGTTCGGCAGGAAGAAGAACGTCGCGCTCTGCTCGATCAGTGCGCGCGCGATATCGCTGTGCAGCACGTCGGCCGGCGACTGCGTGTCGAAAATTCCCAAGCCGTTTTGCTTGCGGATCGTCTTCTGCTTGTTCTTCGCGAAATCCGTGAAAACGGGGTCGGAGAGCCGCTTCCAGAACTCCGTCATCACATAGATGAAGCGCCGACCGTCGATCAGGCTTTCCGTCAGATGCAGCAGGTACATCGTGACGGGCGTCGACACTTCTGCATCGTCGAGCAGTTCGGTATCGTCAAAACCAAAGAGGTTCGCGCGCGTGAGATCCACGCAATCGGCTGGATTGTCGAGCACCCAGCCAAGCCGTCCGCCGGCGCACCATTTCGCGAGCCGCGCGTGCAGGCTGTTTTCCCCCACATTCGGGAGCAGTTGCCGCACCATCGAGAGCCGCCGCAGCGACTTGTCCATGCGGGCGACTTCCCGTACTGCGCGCGAGATATCGAGTTCGTCTCTCGCGGACAGTGGCGCGCTCGTATCGACGAGCTTGCGCACCAGCCGCTCCCAGAAGTCGAGCACCGATGCGTCGGGCATCAATTGGAACGGATTCAGTCCGGTCGGCTCACCTCGGCGAAATACCGTATAGATACCGCCCATCGCCCGGATGGCGATCTCGGTACCCCGGTCCTTGTCATACAGCACGGCGGTCAAACCAAACTTCATCGCCATGGCGAGCAGGAACAGCTCAAGCACCGTCTTGCCGGCGCCGGCCTGGCCGATGATCTGTGTGTTGGCAAGAGCCTTCTCGTCGGCCGAGTCCTGTTTCTCCGCCGTCACGTGGAAATTGAGATACAACGGCTGGCCGCTCGGCGTCTTGACGATCGTGATCGCCTCGCCCCATGGATTGCCGTCCCGCTTACCCGTCGCGAAATTGTGCATGCTGGAGAGACCACAGAAATTGCGGGACGTGAGCTTCGCCTCCCTTGGCCGGTAGCGCCAGTTGCCCGGTAACTGCGCGAACCACGCGGCGTCGGCCACGAGGTCGATCAGTGCAGTCTGGAACCCCGCATCGGCCAATTGCGTGCGTGCCTTCGCGACATGCTTCGACACCTCCTCGGCCGTGTCCGCAAGCACCGCGAGCGAATAGTGATACTCGCCAAGCACGAAATCGCCGTTAATCAGGTCGTTGAGCGCCTGATCCATCGCCTCGACCTGGGAGATGGCCACATCCTCTCCAGCGATAAGCTGGTTGCGCTGCCGCTCAAGCGCTTCCTTCGCACTGGGCTTGTCGAGAATCGTGAAGCTTTGCGTTTCGATATATTCGAAGTCACCATACAGCAGGCCGTTGAGCATGCCGGGCTCGGTTTCCTCGGGATAATCCTTCAGATCGAGCAGTGCGGCGTGACGCGTTGCGGCCGGCATGCGGATCTCGACCTTTTCGACGCCAACAAAGAGGCGTGACGTCGGCAAAGCTTCACAGATCGGTCCGGCGGGAACAGGCTCCGACTCCCAGACGCCATTGACGAGATAACCGAGCAGTTCCAGCGCCGACGAAAACCGGCGAAGCCGCTTCGTGATCGGGCTCGACTTGCGATAGACCCCGAGCGCCACCGGATCATAGGGTTTCAGGCTTGACTCGACCTGAGCGGCGAGCTCGTCCATCACCTTGAGCGCTTCCTGCTGGTCGCGCCGGATGTCCTCGCGCGTACGGCGCGCGGCGCGGCTGAAGACACGCCCGACTTTTGTGCGGTGGGGCCGATAGACAAGCGTCAGGTAGAGCTCGTTGGCCATCATCCGGTATCCGGCGAAGCTCGCGTAATAGCGCGTGGCGAGTTCCTGGCAGAAGCGATTCCCGTACGGCGTGGCGAAGTGGTCCGAAACACGCCGGCGCAGACGATGCGACCAGAGTGCTACGTGGCCGCCAGGCAGAGCCCGAACCAGTTGATTGAACCCGTCGTGACGCACAAGGATGTCAGCCGGATCAGCGGCTTCGAACGCGATGCCCGCCAGTTTCCAAATCAGCAGATAGTCGCCTTCGCGCGTCTTGATAATGCGGTCCGTGACATGAGTCGAGTACGGGATGGTGTCGGCAAGCGCAACCTCCCGAGTCGCGACGCCGCCGTATTTCAGGTTGGCCGGCATGTCATGCCCTCCTCTTGAGCCGGACAGGCAGATAGGCGTGAGTCCCCCAGAAGCGACGGTTGCGCTGGCGGACCACCAAACGCAGGCGCAGTGCGTATTGCGCGAGGCGCTGGTCGTCGCGGCGCGTGATGAGGCGCATTGCAACGAACACCGGAATGATCAGAAACAGCAGCCCGACACCGAGTGGCGGACTCGCGAGAAGCGTCCAGATAGACGGGATCAGCATGCCACCGCCAACCATGAGGAATGGTACGAGCGGTACGCCCCAGAGCATCGCGGGTCGGGTACATCCCTTGAAGACGGGATCCTTAAGTGAGTTCATAAGCGGGTTCATGAGCGGATTCATGATTCGTTGCCCCGGATCAGGTCGTCGGAATCAACATGCCGGCGATCACCGTCGCGCACCCAACGAAGACACCACCGATAAACACGTTTGCGATGTCGCCGAACCGGGCATGCTGGAACATCATCCGAAAGCCCGCCCAGATGATCGAGATCGAGCAGATCACGCCCCCCACGCCGAGCAAGGTTGTCTGGATCGTGCTCAGGAGCGTGTTAACTTGGGACAGTTGTGCCCAGGCAGGAGAAGCGAACAGCAGTACCGCGCACGCGGCAAAGCTGCGCCGTGCCGCACGGTTGCTGCAAAAAACCGTTTTAGCAGAAGACAAATGACGCCACTTTCTGATAAGTAATCCTAATTTCATAACGAACTCCTATCCGTTTGAGATGACTCTGCTAGCGTTGGAAGGCCGAGCTAGAAGACCACGGCACTGCGGTTCAAATCACCGTCGTACCTATTGAGTAAGATCTCCGAAGGTTCCCATTCCGAATGTCTGGCCGGTTGAGATCTCGCCGGCCGGGTAGACATTCCGGAGTCGACCGGGACGACGGGAATTGGGGTAATTGGCGGCACCACGACAGCCGTCGATGATCGCGCCACCGTGCCTGCGCTATCAACCACGCGCTGCACGTAACCGGTGCGATAGCCCGTGGAGAAATTTCCACTGGCATAGCAGGACAAGCTCGCGAAGAGGACCGACTGCGAATCACTCGGCGTATCGGTTCGCGCATGCCGCGCCAGTTCGAAGCAGCCCTGCAGGATCGCAGCCCCCGCGGCCAGGTTGCGGCACGGATCGAATGCACTCCGCTCGTTCAGCCTGTATGTATGCCAGTTCCCGCGATTCACCTGGGCAAATCCCACGCTGAAATTCCAGCCACCGGCGGCGAGTGCATGCACCGTAGCCACCGCCTCGTCCAAGCTGGCTGGCTGACGCGCCAGTCGGCCGCGCACGACGCCGATCGCATACGGGTTGAAGCCGGACTCAGTCCGGACGATAGCCGCCATCGTGACCGGTGAAACTTGGCGCGCGCACTGCTGCGCGAGCGTGACGAAGTCGAACGGGAACATCACTGGCCTCCGCCGCCGACGTCGTGCTGCTGTTCGGTCTTCTGCAGCAACAGCGCAGCAGACTGCGACGGGTCATATGGCATCTGCGTGCTGCCTGCTCCGTAGAACTCGGTGGTCGTGCGGCCCTGACCGCTGACATCCCACCAGACACGGGTATAGAGCCGATCGTTGATAACGACGTTGATCGCCCCGGTAGCACGGCACAGCAGTTCGCTTTGCTCGGGACCGCCCCAATACAGGAAATCCTCCCGGCAGTAGCCGCCGCTGGCGAAGGTGTCGGTCGCTGACGTCCCATGCAAGCCACCGACACCAAAATCACAGGTCGGAAAGGGGTCACCATGGCGCAACGCGCTCCAGAGCTTCTCTATTGGTGGCACACACGCACTGTATTGTTCGGGGCCACCGGGATTTGCCAAACAGAGGAGCACCTGGCAGCCCCATTCGTCGGCATAGGCCAGGCCCGGTGCCAGAATCGACGTGCCGCCGATCAACGCCAAGGCAAGCGACCACCGGCGCAGGACGCTGCTCACCGCTTGCACCCGCCACACCGCCACTACCAACTTGAACTGTTTCATGATCGGCTTCCATCCATGCAGCACCGACGTGTGCAAACGGAAGCGAGAAAAAGGAACCCGCGGCGCCGGGAGGCTAACCGCGGGCTCAAGGGGGATCAGTCGGGAGAGAACAGGAAGCCCGTGTATGCAGGTTCCGGCGTGATACATCCTCTATGCACGCATCCGTTTTAACGTCGGGGCCGCTTGCGCGTACTCGGTTGTGCCAATCGTAGATTGGCACGTTGTCCGGAACAGATTGTCAGGTTACGAGCGAAGCGATACTGTCGACACGCGAGTGACTCCCGTGGGACATCGGCTTCCGTTTTTTCCAGCGAAGTACCAAGCCGTGCTACTTCACGATGTCCTCGCCAGCGAACTCGCTAGCGCCTGCTTGGCCGATGCCAGTTCCAACTCATATCGACACCACGGATGCCTTGGAATCTTGAGTCGGCGGCAGACCACTTCACGACCGGCACGCCACAGATACACCATGCGCAGCAGATCCCGTTCACGCGTGGCCAGTCTTTGCCACGCGCGCTCGATGCAAGCTGCATCAACCGCATCGTAGGAACCGCGACCCGCATTGGCCCAGTTATCAAGCCGGGCGTCGAGCGAAGGCCACGCACGCTGCTCAGGCATCGCGCGCCTCGTCTTCCACATAGGGAACACGATAACCAGCGGGGTCTTCGAGAAATCGCTCGATATCCGATGCCCGCCAGCCAACAGCCCGCTCACCAAGACGGATCGGACGCGGGAACGTCCCTTCCTGCATTCGCTGGTAGATGGTCGAGCGCTTCAGGCCGACTTCCTGTTCGACCTGGCCGCGTCGCAATATCGCGCCGGTCCCTCGCAATTGAACTGTCATTCCCACCTCCGCCACTGCGCTTGAATGAGTTGCTGCACAGGTCCTATTCAATCAGCAGAGGGCACTGACGGACAATTCCGTCATGTCGTCGGAATGTCCCGTCGGGAAACGAGTTCAGCATGCGTTCAGCGATGGCGACCGTCCGTCTCATTGACCGAATCCGGCCTCAGTGCGGCGGCGAAGGTCTGGGCGCTGCGCGAGGCTTCGCCGTTAGCCTGCCCTTTCAGTCCCAGCCTCTCGTCGATCGCACGGGCGACGGTGGACGATTTCGGTGGCCGCTCGGGATCCCACTCCGACCAATGCTCTCGCATCACGTCGAACAGAGCCTCAAGGGTCCGCGTCAAGTGGGGAAGATGGACGACGACACCGCTTTCATACGCGGGGCCGACGACCGGTTTTTCGGCCGAACCGTTGGTGTCGGCCACAGGCTGCCGCTCCAGCTTGCGTTCAAGGTGTGAAGACCACACATGATGCATGACTGCCGATCTGGCAATCGCGAGTTCCAGCAACTGGATACGTCGATCACGCGCTCTGAGACGAGTCGTCAGGCGGCCGATCAAAGCATGAGATTCCTCGGCTCGACGCCGCGAGTTTTCAAGCTCGTGCTGCGCATCACTCTCGTGAAATGCCGGGTCCTGATCGTTGTTAGTCGATTCGCACATAATTCCCTGCTCTTCAGTTCTGCGTGACCATTAAACACCGACACGGACACAGATCACGGCGCGGCTCTACCGGGAAGCGCCAATAGCTTTCTCCTCAAGAACCGCCCCGCCTTGGTTGCATTCTTCTAATCTATTAAATGCACCACACTGAGGCAAGATTGATTATGTAAGCGCTACAAATATTGACCGAAGTACAGAAAAAATAACCGCATCCAACGCTAAGGCGCCTGTCGCCATCCCGAAGCTGAGGGCTATCACCTCGATCCCGCTGCAATCTCATTCAGAAGGCTCATCGCTTCTTCGGCTCTGTCGACGGGGACGAAAATGTGATCATGGTAATAGCCTGAAATCGCATTGCAGGAGATACCGGCCTGAGCAAGCGTGCGACTGATCACTGCGATAAATCCAACTGCTTCAAGACTTGAATGGACCGACAACGTAATCAAACGCGACTCGAAGGTATACGGCAAGCGCAAGCGCTCTGCATCTGAACGCGCTACAACTACAGTCAGGCCTTCCTCCTCTCGAACGGTGCAGAAAGGCACCAGCCCAGCGGGCAAACTGAAGTCAATGAATGAACAGTAGACAAAGACCGGCTGCGCCATGACGGGATTCAGGCTTCCGCACAGCTTCACAAGATCTCTTTCGCTCAACGAATTCTCCTTTACAAACGCACTGACGACCGTGCGGTCGGAGTGACGCTCACCCTGCTTCGTTTAGAAAATTTACACCCCGTCTTTAAATACTAACCCACCCCTCTCTACCGCAACCGGAACCCTATTATCGAATCGTTGGTACTACAAATTCGGGCGTTAAGCCATGGGGGAACTCTGTTAATTGAGAGGACCTACCATGAGTTTTCGTTCATCGTCATCCGTTATCGCGGACCAGTCCGCCATGCATGCCGCTGTTGCGTCGACCGACACCAGCTGGCATATCAGTCCTCCTAGCGTTTTGCGAGCGCTAGCCGACATCTTCTTCGATTGGACGATCATAATTTTTGCCACATGGGCCACGTACCGGGTCGGTGCGTGCATGACCGTACTTGCGCTCTTCGCGATCGGCAACAGGCAACGCGCATTAGGCAATTTTTTGCACGAAGCCAGCCATCAGAACCTGAGCGCCCGGCGCAAAATCAATGACTATATAGGCCGTATTTTACTTGCTCCTGCACTCTTCAGCGACCTTACGCTCTATCGTCTCCAGCATGCGCGGCACCATGCCTGGCTCGGCGATCCGGTTCGCGATCCCGACTATCTGCCCCGCATCAAATATGAGCAACAGCACTGGTTCAGCACCTATGCTCGCGTGCTCTGCGATCCTACCAATTGGATCGCGTCGCTACTCGGACACCTTGTCGGCCAGCGACTCTCACTCGCACAATGGCTCGCCATTACTTTGTGGTGGGTTGCCTACGAAGCCATGCTCGACATGTTTGTCGGCATGCACTTCGCGATTTTGTTCCTCGCGTTATGGATAGCTGCGAAGGCCAGTGTTTTTCATGCCATCACGACTTTTCGGGAGATGATCGACCACTACGGACTGGAGTCTGGGGGCATTTTTCGGCATACACGTGAGACTCCATATCTCGGCCTTCTTTCGATCCTCATCCATCCGCATCACAACGGTTATCACCTTACGCATCATCTGTTTCCGCGCATTCCCTACTACCACTTGCCTCGTGCCTATGCCCACCTTCAACAGGTCACCTTTTTCAGTGAGCAATCCATTGTCTGCGAGGCATACCTGAAGGGATCACGTGCTAGCGTGAACGGCTGGGGAGCACACCATGACTGAGCGCACCCTGAACGCCGTGCAGGTTGCGAGCCTGCTTGTCTCAACCAGTTGCGGCATCGGCTTTCTTTTGGGTACCGGCGAATTGGCCGTGCGTCAAGGTATGGCGAGCTGCCTGTATGCGATAGCAACCGCAGTAGGTCTGACGGTGCTCGCATTTTGTGCGCCTTTGCTTTGGGCGGCCGGACAATCCATCTGGAATTGGTTTGCTCAGCTCTATGGTCCCTCAGTCAGCAACCACGTAGCGCTTTTATCGCTCGTCTGGATGACCGGGGTGCTCGCTGCGCAGATTCGCGGAGCGTCATCGCTACTTGCCTTGACGAGCGTACCTCCAGCATCCGCACTCCTGCTAACTGACCTGCTCCTAGTCGGCCTGTCCCTTATGCGGCTTTCATGGCTTTCCGCGGGATTTGCGTTCTGCATGCTCGCGTGCAATGTCGTGCTCGTTCACTCACTGGTCGAAACGGGTGGACTCGTCGCATGGTTACACGCCCCCGCTCGATTTATCGATGCTGTTCGGCTTCTTCCTCCTGCCCATACCGGATATGTCGTGGTGTCCGTCGTGGCGATGGTCATATGCGGCACCGACTACCAGCAATTCATAGTTACAGCCCGCACGCCGGCGACGGCTCGCACCGGCGGCCTGCTTGCGGCAATAATCCTATTTGCAGTCGGATTTCTTCCGGCTTCGGCCGTGATTGCCGCCGTCCCGATCTGGCATCTGGACGGGGTAGCCGACCCGGTGCAAACCGTTCCGATCGTCCTTATGCATAGCTTTTCGCTTTACTCAATGAGCGCGCCCCGCGATCTCGTCACCGTCATCCTGCTCACAACTGCCTTGGGTTCCGGCTGTTCAATTTTGCGGGCGATGTCTGATGCTACTGCCACTCTTGGCCCACGCATCATCACAAAACCGTTGTGGTCGCGCAGCCTGCTGATCGTCCTTGCCTCCCTCGTCTCCATTCGTGGTCAAAGTCTTGTCGATATGATGGTCGACCTCAATATGGTGTACCTCGCCGCCGTCGGCCCGCTGCTGGGACTCGGACTACTGCGCGTACGCGTGTCCGACAAGGCCGCGAATGCTTCGATCGCCACCGGATGCGGTATCGCAGTGACTTGCTACTTGATACGCTGGACGGGCGTTGTGGCGATGCCTGAAGCGACTCCGCTGTTTGTGTCGCCTCCACTCTGTCTCGCGGTTATGCTCGCGCCTCAGATGTGGGCTGCGTTTGCCTCAAGCAAGCCGAATCAGCTACCCGGTCCTCGTTGAGCCGAACCTTCCCTTGATGAACATAAGCGGGCGATCCAGGACGCCGTGCAATGCGGACAAACGCGGGTGGTATGGAAAATCCATGCCGCCTTTTTCAATATTTTTTTCGCACCGCTATGCTCCTCACTTCGACTGATTCTCTTGCCCTAAAAGATACGAAGTAGTGCATGCTCGCGGCAGGTTAAACGTCGCACACTCTATTAGCAAAGAGCGAAGGGAGGCGTACCTCAGGCCTCTCCCCATCTCGCCCAGATCTTAGATATCGCTTTACTCGCTACGGCGCCGACGCCTGTCTTGGATGTCTTCGGACACTACTCTAGCGGTGTACCAGGCAACGCTTGTGAAGGATTCAAAAAGGGTCAAGCCGACCGCTTAGCGCTTGGGCGTTCGTCGCCAAGTCCGACAGACGATTACTGAGTCAAAGCCTCACGCGCATGACGCATTACCAGTTCGCTGATAGCTTGTGCATTTGTCGGCGCCTTCTCCCAGTGATGCCAGTAGAGGCTCACCGAAATTCTTTGATCGGGTGCCAAGGAGATCAGGTCGCCGGCATTGATCAGTGGGCCAGCCTGTATGGACGGTACCAGACCGTATCCGACCCCGGCCCGAATTGCCATCAGCAACGCGACTGGCGATGGAAAAAAGTGGGTCGCATAGCCGCGTACGGGAAAGCCGAGCAAGCGTTCGAGAAACACTGCATGCAAGCGGTCCTTCCGATTGAAAAGCACAGCGGGCGCGGCCAAGATATTGTGAAGAGTAAGCCCGTTGGCAAAGTACGCATCAGCGAATGCAGGAACCGTAACACATTCATACTCCATGGCACCGATGGGGTTTGCTACGAAACCTGTTGGTGCATTGTTCTCCGTCGAAACGCACCCCATCGCTTCACCGCGCGTCAATACCGAAAGAGTGTAGTCTTGGTCATCCACGAGTAATTCGAGCGCGAAATCCTCCTTCGCGATAGCACACGCCACAGGCTCGAACCAGGACGCCAACGAATCCGCATTGACAGCGATCGCAATCTTCGCCCTACCTTTCCTGTCTGGCTTGATTCGCTGGAGAGTGTCTGCCTCAAGAAGCTTAAGAGCCTGAATATGCTGGAGTAAAGTTTCCCCGGCCGGCGTAGGCGTAATGCCATCACGAACAAGTAACGGCGTGCCAAACGCTCCTTCCAGTGCGATGATTCGCTGCGACACCGCACCTCGAGTGACGTTCAAAATGTCGGCCGCTCGACCGAAATGTCGAGTCTCGATGACCACGGCAAATGTTTCGAGTTGGTACCTATCAAAAATCATATAGTGCTTTCATTGAAAAGACACCCTCGTCCTCGATCTCGACCTCGACCGCGCCATAACGCAGAATCTCTAGAACTTGTTCTTCGAGCTTAAGAGGTATTGAGCCTGCCCTCGCAAGGGAAAAATTAAAGTCAGCCTCGTCGGTCTCAACGAACACGACATATGCTAAAACTCCCATGACGTCTGCGCATACTCGGGATTGGCGCTCCACTCGGACAAAATTAAAAGCATTAAGGAGAAGCGAAAATCACGTAACGTCTCCGCATCGAGTTCTATGATCAACCGAACCTTCGCAACGGTATGGTTAGCGTCGGGGGGCTGTGCTGCACCCACCGCATTTTTAGCCATTCAGGATCGCTCATGCCGGAAGTCTCAAGCAGGGTCGAGAGGACAAAATCGGCGTGCGTGAGCTGTACTTCTGTACCTTTGCCGTGATAAGGGTGACAGACCACGTTCAGGGTCCGAATAGACTGAACGGCCGACATGCCCTTACACGCTGTTTTGAGTCGCCGATACAACGCCCAGAGCTTCATCAAGTGTATCGACAAGTTGATCCGCATTCGAACGATTGAACGGTAGGAGCGGCCGAATCTTGAGAACATTACCCCGCGTTCCAGTTGCACCGATGAGCACTCGCCGACGTCGCAACTCGTTCACGACAGCTATCGTCTCCGTCTTGGCGGGTGCTCCAGACTCACGGTTCGTTACGAGCTCGACGCCGACAAAGAGGCCATCTCCCCGGACGTCGCCAACCAGTTCGTGCCGGGCAGCTAACGATTTAATACGTTCGCGGATATAAGAGCCGATTGCCGCGGCGTTTTCCTGTAACCCTTCCTCCTGAATCACTTCTAGCGTTGCCAAGGCGGCAGCGCACGATACTGGGTTCCCGCCGAATGTATTAAAGTATCGACCGGCCACTCCGAAGTCGCGTACGACGTCTGGCTTGACCACTACCCCCGCAATTGGGTGACCGTTGCCCATCGGCTTGCCCATAGTGACAATATCCGGTACAAGCCCGTGCCGCTGAAATCCCCAAAATTTCGATCCCGTACGTCCAAAGCCAGCCTGAACTTCATCAGCGATAAACAACCCGCCTTCGGCGCGGATAGCGTCAACAGCTGCACGTAGAAATCCAGGAGGATCCGAAAAGACGCCGTCACTGCTAAAGAGCGTATCTACAAGCAGCGCAGCCGGCTTTATACCGTGCCTTTTCAGATCGGCTATTGCGGCCTTGACATCATCGGCAAATTTCCCGCTAACGGATTCGGGATCGCAACGATAGGTGTCAGGTGCGGGCACCGTACGGATATCCTTACCGAGCGGTATAGACTCGCCCAAAGACGAAGACACCGCCGCAACTGCCGATGTAACTCCATGATAGGCTAATTGCGTTACTATCACGCCTGATCCTTCTGCGTGATATCGCGCTATCCGAAGCGCCAAGTCGTTTGCTTCGCTGCCAGTACATGTGAACATGACATTCGATAGCGCGCTAGGAAACGTCGCCAGCAACTGCTCCGCATATCTGAGAATGGCATCATGAAGGTAGCGCGTATGCGTATTTAGCGTTGCAGCCTGCCGGGCAATAGCTTCCACAACCTTGGGATGACAGTGTCCAACCGACGCGACGTTGTTATAGGCGTCAAGATACGCATTGTCTTGAGCGTCGAACAGCCAAACACCCTGACCGCGAACGATATGGAGTGGCTCTTCATAGAACAAGCGGTATGCCGGCCCGAGAACGGCCGCGCGCCGACTTAAAAGGGCTTTATCGGCCAAACCCAATCCGATCGTTGAAGCTGGGTCGAACGCGTTTAGCATTGCTTTGTCTGGCTTCATGTGACTTCCTTTCTAGCACTGTCGCACGCCTTGAGAAAAAATTCCGTCATGGCTTCGTCGTTGGCCGAGGCGAGATTTCGAAGCCCATTCCATGCCGAGGAGTTATTCCGCAAAATATAACCTCGATTTTCCGGATAACGATTCGCTCGCCAGCCCGTAATCGCCACCGTAACAAGCAGGCGGGCGGCAATTAATTCAGGTAACAAAGCTATTTCCTCGGGCAGTAATGGATTGACCTTGTGATAGCCAACGACGCAATCGATCGCTGTAGAAATCGGGACCTTGCTGTCGTCGAGCTGATACGAACACGCGACAGCAAGGTCGTTCACAAGTGGCGCCTTTACCATATCACCCAAATCCAGCACGGCAGTTATCGCGTCGTGCTGCGTCTCATCAACCAGGATGTTGTAGGGATTCATGTCGTTGTGAATAACCTGGCTGCGCAGCGTATGTAGTGCAGGTTCAGTATTTTCAATAAAACGTTGCATGAAATGTTCGGCAAGCCTCCGGTCTTCGACCGATTCAATCATTGGAAGCAGCGAGCACAGCCGGTCGGCATGTCGGGAATCCCATAACAAGTTATGCTCTGACGCCCGGTGATCAAATCCCAACATCGCGACGTCGAAACGTGCGAGAACTGCGCCTAACGACGCGCGGAGGACCGATGAATGAGCGACTCGGTGCATCGGCACACCTTCCAAGAACGAAATCAAGCGCACAGCACGACGACAACCTTTCGCATCCTCGTGCCAGTGAACCGGCGCCCCATTTGCAGTGGGTAGAAGATGCGGTATCGGCAACTCTGGATTGCGCTCCATCAAGTGCATCTGTGCCTTGGTATGGAACTCGGTCACCTGTGGATCCTCGGATGGATGGGTGACCTTCAACACATACGCACGACCAAAACCGTCCTCAATTCGAAAGTTCTGGTCGCGTTCACTCGTCAGCGCACTTGCTGTTCCCTCGATTCCATACGCCTCGCTCACGAGCCTGGACGCATCTCCATCTGATAGTCGCTTAAATCGTGTTCCGAACAGTTCGTCGTCGTTTGGATGACGATGCTCAATTAGAGCCGCGCTCATGATGTTTATCTCTTTAGGAGAACTTCGCCATAATGTGCCGCACGCACGTGTATTCTTCGAGCGCAAACGCGGACAAATCCTTACCATAGCCCGAACGCTTCATGCCGCCGTGCGGCATCTCGCTCACAAGCGTGAAGTGCGTATTTATCCAAGTCGAACCGTACTGGAGCTGAGCTGCGACTTTGAATGCCTTGTTCACGTCGCGTGTCCAGACAGAACTTGCTAGCGCGAAGTCTGAATCGTTCGCCCATTCGATTGCCTGATCGACCCCTTTGAAACGTGTTACAGAGACAACCGGGCCAAACACTTCACGACGTACGATCTCGTCGTCCTGACGTGCGCCCGCAACGACAGTAGGTTGATAGAAGAAGCCGCGTCCATCTGCGACCGCTCCGCCAGCTGTAATCTCGATGTGCGTCTGGCTTGCTGCGCGCTCGACGAAGCTAGCCACACGTGCGCGCTGGCGCTCGGAAATCAACGGTCCCATCTCGACACCGTCGAGGTGCTGCTCGCCATAGCGGATCGAGCCTACTGCCTGCGATAGATCGGCCACAAGCCTCTCGTAGACCTT
Organism: Caballeronia eucalypticola; assembly: GCF_047608185.1. Lineage (NCBI taxonomy): Bacteria > Pseudomonadati > Pseudomonadota > Betaproteobacteria > Burkholderiales > Burkholderiaceae > Caballeronia > Caballeronia eucalypticola. The sequence goes on along the minus strand of NZ_JBLKRU010000019.1, from coordinate 36,513 downwards.
ATCTTCCGCGTAGATGCGGCAAGCCGCCGTGCAATCCTGCCCCGCGTTGTAGAACCCGTAATTGCGCACACCGGCGACGACTTCGTTGATATCTGCGTCGTCGAAGACTATTACCGGCGCCTTGCCACCCAGTTCGAGATGGGTGCGCTTTACCGCTCGCGACGCCGCTTCCACGATACGTTGGCCGGTCGAGACATCACCTGTTAATGAAATCATACACACCTCCGGCTGCGCCACGAGCGTCGCACCGACCGTATCCCCTCGACCCGTTACTATGTTGACGACGCCCGCTGGGAAGATCGCTGCGAACAGCTCCGCTAGCTTAAGAGTCGTGAGTGGCGTTTGCTCAGACGGCTTAAGCACAACCGTGTTGCCCGCAGCCAATGCTGGTGCAAGCTTCCACGCGGCCATCATCAGGGGATAGTTCCACGGCGCAATAGAAGCGATGACTCCCAGTGGATCGCGACGGATCATGCTGGTGTGCCCTGCAACGTATTCGCCGGCTGTCGGACCATGCTGCGTTCGACAAGCTCCTGCGAAAAAACGGAACACATCGGCAACGGCGGGAATTTCGTCGTTGAGTGCACTAATGTACGGTTTTCCGCAATTTAGCGATTCTAAACGCGCAAATTCCGTCGCACGCACCTCAACCGCGTCAGCAAGTTTGAGCAGGAGTGTAGAGCGGTCCTTAGGTGTAGTGCGTGCCCAAGCTGGCCACGCGCGGCTAGCGGCGTTCGTGGCGGCCTGGACTTGGTCAACCGAAGCCTCGGGCACGAGTGCAATCACTTCACCCGTGGATGGATTAAAAATATTTTCTGCGCTGCCGTGGCCTGGTTGAAATTGACCACCAATCAACAATTGGGTTTGGAACGTTTTTTCCATTTTAACTCTTTACGTTAGTTATCCTACATTTATCTAAATCGCGTATCATCTGTTGGCCACAAGAGCCCCGTTCAGCGACTGCTTCCCGCTGTCTGCTCCGTATCACGGGTCAAATACCAAGCGCCCAGAATCGGGATCAAGGTAATCACCATGACCATGAGAGCAACGACATTGGTAATAGGCACGTCGCGCGGCCGAGAAAGCTGGTTGAGCAGCCAGATTGGCAATGTGCGGTCTTGGCCCGCAGTGAAGGTCGTCACAATTATTTCGTCAAAACTCAACGCAAACGCAAGGATTCCGCCTGCAAGCAGGGAAGTAGCGAGCTGCGGCAACACTATATAGCGTAGCGTCTGAAACCCATCTGCGCCGAGATCCATCGACGCCTCGACAAGGCTTGCAGGCATGCGTCGGAGTCGTGCGACAACGTTGTTGTACACCATGATTACGCAGAAGGTTGCATGCCCGACCGCGATAGTGTAAAAGCCAAGATCAAGGTTGGCGGTCTTGAACGCAGAAAGCAACGCTATCCCGGTAACAATGCCAGGAAGCGCAATGGGCAGGATCATTATGAAGGTTATTGCCTCCTTACCAAAAAACTTACGCCGATAGAGCGCACCGGCCGCCGATGTCCCCAGGACCAGTGCAAGAAGGGTCGCGAGCGCGGCCACCTTGATTGATAACCATGCGGCAGAAAGCATGTCGTCGCGTGCGAAGGCAACAGCGAACCAGTGCAGCGTAAACCCCTTAAGAGGAAAACTAAACGCACTAGTCTCTGTGTTGAACGCATATAGAGCGACTACAACGATAGGCAAGTGTAGAAAAATGACGCCGCCCCAGGCAGCAAAGCGCAAAACGCGCGAGGGTTGAGCGTCAGAGTGCATCGAACGCTCCTAGCTTCTTGGCGATGACAAGATAGGTCCCAATGAGTAGCATCGGCACGAGCGTAAACGCAGCAGCCATTGGTATGTTTCCAATTGATCCTTGCATCGTATAAACCATGGTTCCTATGTACAAACCACTCGGCCCAATAAGCTGAGGAATGATGTAGTCACCAAGCGTAAGCGAAAACGTAAAGATCGAACCTGCTGCGATGCCTGGAAATGCGAGCGGCAAGATAATGGTTCGGAACGTCTGGCGCGGATGTGCGCCAAGGTCCGCTGAAGCGTTCAACAGATTTACAGGGATGCGCTCGATAGCAGCCTGAATAGGCAAAATCATGAAAGGAAGCCAAATATAGGTAAATACAATGAACCTACCGACATTAGATGTCGACAAGGAATCACCGCCGATTAGCGAGAGATGCAGTAGTGCATCGAGCACGAAACGAAGACGGAGCCTGTCCACGAACCAGTAAAGGATGCCGCCTTGCGCAAGGATCACGGTCCATGCGTAAACCTTGACAATGTAACTTGCCCACATCGGAAGCATTACCGCTACGTAGAACGCCCCTTTTTTCCATCCTTTGGTATAGCGTGCCATGTAGTACGCGACCGGGAACGCGAGAAGCACGCTCATGATGGTCACGCAGCATGCCATTCCTGTCGTGCGCGATACGACATCGAGATTGCCGGCACCTTCAACAAGCGCGAGATAATTTGCGAAGGTTAGGTCCTGCGTGACGCCCATCGTAAAATCGTCAAAGCGGTAGATACTTTGCAACAGCAGCGAGAAAAGGGATCCAAGGTAGACAACACCGAACCATAACAGCGGCGGCAACAACAGCAACAATAGGTAGAAATTCGTGTGCCGATAAAGTAAGTCACTTCCGCGGCGCAGAAGTCTGTCGCGGGCGCGAAGCGTAACCGGTGCACTCGCATAGGATGCCGTGTCCAGGTTCATAGTCTTCTTTCCAGCATCACCATTGCGCGACGTGGCCAAGCCAACGTAACGACATCACCTACGATGAGCAAGCTTTCCGGCGAGTCCTCTTGGTTTGATGCGGTGACTGAAAGCATGTGCCCCGAACTCGAACGTACCTCGAATCTACTCGTTGCGCCGTGGTACTGGATGTCCGTGAGGATTCCCGGAAGGAACACGTCTGAGTTGTTATCCGACTTTGTCCTCACAAATCGAATGTGCTCGGGCCGGATCGAGAACGGCGCACCGACGCCGGCGAGCTGTAGCGAGCCGGGATTGGCAATCACGTTCGAAGTACCCACGAAATCTGCGACGAACTGCGTATCTGGCTGTGTGTACAGACCACGCGGCGTCGAAACCTGCTCGATGCGGCCAGCATTGAAGACGGCGACGCGATCAGACATCGAAAGCGCTTCGCCTTGGTCGTGAGTTACGTACACAAAGGTGATGCCGAGCTTGCGCTGTAGTGACTTGAGCTCAGTCTGCATCTGCTCACGCAGCTTGAGGTCCAGTGCGCCGAGCGGTTCGTCGAGCAACAGGATGCGCGGTCGCAGCACCAGCGCGCGCGCCAGTGCCACGCGTTGCCGCTGGCCACCTGAGAGTTGCGCGGGCCTACGCTCACCGAAACCGCCAAGCGCGACAAGTCCGAGCGTCTCCTCAGCCTGTCTCCGACTGGCGCGCTTGTTGACCCCGCTGACCCGCAGCCCGTACGCGACATTATCGCGGATGTTCATATGAGGGAACAGCGCGTAGTCTTGAAACACAGTGTTCACTTCTCGTCGATATGGAGGCAACCCCGTGGCGTCATGCCCGTGTAGCAAGACACGACCGGCGCTGGGCTGCTCGAATCCAGCGATCAAGCGCAGGCAGGTTGTCTTTCCTGAACCGGACGGGCCCAGCATAGAAAAGAATTCGCCATCCTCCACACTGAATGAGACGTTATCCACCGCTCGCACGCCACCATAATGACGCGATACGTTTAAAATCGTGACTGCGCTGTTCATTTGCTTTCCTGAGTGTTATTCAGTGTGTCGTGGCGTCTTGTGGGTCGTGGACGCATGCTGCCCAGGCAAAGTGCCCGCCCCGGTTCGAGCCGCTTTTTCAGCCGCCCATTATCGAAATGAAATCCTGGGTCCAACGGCTATATGGCACACACTTGCTTTTCAACCCGCAGTTTGCAACTGGCGTCTTCCAAAAGTGGATCTGATCGAAACGGTTGTAGCCATTGGCGGCGCAGAAGTTGCTGCCACCGACTGCCTTCTGGTCGCAACCGCCTGCGACGACGGGATTCGAACCAAACCACTCGGCAAGATCGGCCTGCAGCTTGCGGTTAAGTGACCAGTTCATCCATTTGTAGGCGCAAACAGGATGAGGCGCATCCGCATGCATCATTGTTGTATCGGCCCACCCTGTTGCGCCCTCCTGCGGAATTGTTTCAGCGATTGGGAATTTCTCTGCTTGGAGGGAGTTGACCGTGTAGCCCCATGCGCTCGACACGGCGATGCCTTCGTTCTTGAAATCATTCATCTGTACAGTGACGTCATGCCAATAGCGGTGGACGAGCGGCTTTTGTGCGCGAAGTACCTTGAGTACTTCTGCATATTGGATTTCATTCAGTTCGTATGGGTCTTTGATGCCAAGGCCGGGTTTCGTACGCATAAGATAGACGGCAGCATCAGCTACGTAGATTGCTCCGCTATAAGCTTGGACACGTCCCTTGTTACTTTTTCCATCGGGTAACGTCTGCTGCTCAAACACAACGGACCATGACGCAGGCGCTTTGGGGAAGATCTTCGTGTTGTATGCAAGAAAGTTTGCACCCCACTGGTAAGGGACGCCGTAGTGAACTCCATTCACCGTGTGCCAGGGAGCATTTTGAAGCCGCGGTTCGATTGTGTTCCAAGCTGGAATCAGCGCTGTATTCACAGGCTGCACTTTCTTCCCGTAGATCAATCGCAAGCTTGCGTCGCCAGAAGCGGTCACGAGATCGTATCCGCCCTGGTTCATGAGCGACACCATTTCATCCGAAGTCGCTGCTGTCTTTACGTTGACTTTACAGCCCGTTTCATTTTCAAAGCCACTGACCCAATCGTATTTCTTGTCGGTGTCTCCACGCTCGACGTACCCGGGCCACGCGATGATGTTGACTTGTCCTTCGGGCTTCCCTAGTTGTGTCACCGGAGCGACGGGCTCGGAGGCGGCGAAGTTAGCACCTGCAAGTGTTGTAACAGCGACAAATGCGGTGATCCATAGGTTTTGCGACATGCTCTGCTTCCTATTGTGGTTGCGTCGGAGAAGCCCGGCGGTAAGGGTCGATGCGACTTCAGTAACTGTTGCGCAATTGTGGTAGCTGCAATTTTGGACAGGTAGCTCAAAACACAGATACGATCCATCGGCAGTTCCGATCGACGGTCGGAGGTCTATCACCAGCGCGGGACACACAGGATGCGTTGCAGAAGGACGAAATCGCCGCTCTACTTGCCCCGTGAGCTACCGCGGACACCGTTAGGCGCATAGCGCGAAGGCATCGCCGTCGCCACTTTTCGATGCGGGCGCGGATGCTGCCTCGTAAAAACCCTGACCTCAAGTCTCAAAGAACGGCGATAATTCGTGTTAACCAATTTCTGACCACTTCCTATCGGTAAACTAGATTGGAGACCTGCTCTGCGTACGTGAAAATTCACGCGCCATTGCACGAAATTGCTGAACCATCTCGCTCAAGTTCAAACTACGTCTCCACGCGACTCCAATGTCGATCGTTGGCGTGTCCCCAAGGATCTTGCGTGCTTCTAGCCGATCGCCGTCGAGCGACCACGGGCGATAAAGCACATCAGGCAGGATTGAGAGGCCAACACCTTTAGCTACTAGGCTACGTACTGCCTCCACGGAGCCCGTCCGCATTACGGTCTTTGGCTGTAGGCCCGCCGCTCGCCAAAACGCTGTCGTGTTGTCGTCTAGCTCATCCACTTTTAACAGGATCATCTGTTCCTCTGCGATTTCAAGCAGCGAAATACTCCCTAGCCCTCGAAGCGAATGATTGGCGGGTAGCCATAGACGCCACGCGGTCTTCTGTAGTAACTCCGTTTCGATGGCCTGCTTATTTTCGACATTCGAAATGATTACCACCGCTACATCGAGTTCCCCGTTGACAAGCAAATGTTCAATGTAGTCGCGCTGATCCTCGATTACCTGCACTTCTATCTTTGGAAACACCCGCTTGTAGTGATCTATCAAATACGGAAGAACGTAGCCTGTCATGAGGCTCGTCACGCCGACATTAAGTCGTCCACTCTTGCTATCCGCTCGAGCTGAAAGCGCTTGATGCGCGTTGCGAATCGCCGCCAAAATTTGATGTGCATGAAGCAAAAATTGGTGGCCCGCGTCCGTAAGCACCATCCCACGGGCGTGCCGCAAGAAGAGTTGCGCATTTAGTTCGGTTTCAAGCCCCCTAATGGCTTCGGTAACGGCCGACTGCGAAATATTGAGGGTCTGCGCTGCGCCGGTAACAGATTGCGTCTCGGCCACCGCGATGAAGTAACTAACACTTTTTACGGAGAGGCTCACCTAGGATTCCTAAATACGTGACTTAGGGGAAAAAAGTTTTGGATCATTGCGCTACCGATCAACTCGACAAGGTAAGGCTCCCACATTCGGAGCCCCTGGACTAGTCTAACGAGCACTGCGCAAAAGTCCTCAAAGATGCGTATATTGCCCAGCATGTCTTTGAAAATTCTTTATGCAATCAACGATGCAATGAATGAAATAAGACCCTTCTTTACCTCCAGTTTCCGTGCGACTATTAGAGTCGGGCCGCCTACAATGCGTCGACTATCCCCGAATTGTAAGCCTGCTGGTCAGCGTGGTAGCTAGAACGCACCATCGGACCGACCGCAGCGTGCGTGAAGCCCATTTTGTAAGCTTCTATCTCGAACATCTTGAATGTTTCCGGATGGACATAGGACCGAACTGGAAGATGATGGTCGGACGGCTGAAGATACTGACCGATCGTAAGCATGTCGACGTCGTGTGCGCGGAGGTCGCTCATGACCTGGAGGATCTCCTGTTCGGTTTCCCCAAGCCCAACCATCAATCCGGACTTTGTCGCTACTTCGGGACGTAGCGCTTTAAAGTCCTTCAGCAATTTAAGTGAGTGGGCGTAGTTTGCCCCCGGCCGCGCCTCTTTGTAGAGCCGCGGCAAAGTTTCGAGATTGTGATTCATCACGTCAGGTGGCGCGGCGCTCAGAATGGCGAGTGCCCGATCGAGACGTCCGCGAAAGTCTGGCGTCAGAATTTCGATCCGCGTAGTCGGCGAATGCTCACGAATTTGGGCAATGCATTTGACAAAATGCCCCGCTCCCCCGTCGCGTAGATCGTCGCGATCGACGCTAGTAACCACAACGTACTTAAGCTTCAGCGCGCCTACCGTTCGAGCGAGGTTGAGCGGCTCTTCCGCATCGAGCGGGTCAGGACGTCCGTGACCAACATCGCAGAACGGACATCGGCGCGTGCACTTATCACCCATAATTATGAAGGTGGCGGCGCCCTTACCAAAACATTCGCCTATATTGGGGCAGCTCGCTTCCTCGCATACCGTATGCAGGTTGTGCTCGCGCAATATCTGCTTTATCTCAGTGAAGCGTGAGTTGCCGGTGGCCGCTGTCACGCGGATCCAATGCGGCTTCTTCAGCTTCTCGATCGGGACAATCTTGATCGGAATTCGGGCGGTTTTCGCCTGCGCCTTTTGCTTAAGGGTGGCGTCATAAAGTGCATCAGGCACATTTGCGGTTGCAATGGTCATTCGTTGTTCCATCTATGGTTGGACGATGGCTCGGCGCGCAATCATATTTTTGAGGAGGCCGGAAGGTCGCCGTTGCATTTCGGTCCAATCCCCCCCAGCTTAAGCTGCAATGCCGATTGTTTCGAACCCTTTTCGGTCGTACGGAGCGCGGGTCGGAATTCGCTGCAGTCCCTAAATGCGCGGCCTATCATCTGCTAACGGCTAAGCCCAAATCTGGATTCGATTATTACGAAACTCGCTTACTTGCACGCCCAATCTCGTCTAGTTTGATCTCCACATGACGCGAAAAAACATACTCGGCCGGACGTTGCATATCCAAAGGAATGTTCTCGGCAAAAACACCGGCCGTTTTAGGTCCGCGAATTGCAATTTTCAAAGCTTTCAACGGATGCGAGATCGTATCCTTCACTGCGGTCGCCTCGAAACCACAGTGCACCATGCAGTCCGCGCACTTTTCATAGTTGCCAGTGCCGTAGTTGTCCCACTCTGTTGTTTCCATAAGTTCTTTGAAAGTCTTTACGTACCCTTCGCCGACCAAATAACACGGCTTCTGCCAACCAAACACCGTACGTGCCGGATTACCCCAAGGCGTGCATTTATACGTTTGGTTACCGGCGAGGAAGTCTAAGAACATCGCCGACTGGCTAAATGACCATCTCTTGCCGCTGTTGCCGCGCTTGAAAATTTCACGGAAAAGTTGCTTCGTCTTGTCCCGATTAAGGAAATGTTGTTGATTCGGAGCACGCTCGTACGCATATCCCGGCGACACAGTGATGCCGTCCACACCCATCGGACCCAGCGTATCTAAAAAATCCGCGACGCTTCCCGGATCGGCATCGTTAAACAATGTACAGTTAACATTTACGCGGAAACCACGACGCTTTGCTTCTTTGATCGCAGCGACTGCCTTGACGTAAACACCTTTTTGCGAAACCGAGTTATCGTGGGTCTGCTCGTCACCGTCCAAATGAACTGACCAGACGAAATACGGACTCGGCTCATAATCGTTCATCTTTTTTTCCATCAGTAGTGCATTCGTGCACATATATACAAACTTTTTACGCGCGACGATTCCCTTGACGATTTGCGGCATTTCTTTGTGCAGCAGTGGTTCACCGCCTGCGATAGAAACGACGGGCGCACCACATTCATCAACTGCACCCAAGCAATCATCGATCGATAGACGTTGATTGAGAATCGGGGCTGGATAATCAATCTTGCCACAGCCGTTGCAAGCAAGGTTGCAACGGAACAGCGGCTCGAGCATTAGCGCGAGCGGGTAGCGCTCATTTCGCCCAAAGTGCTGTCGCATGATGTAAGCGCCAACTCGGACTTTTTGAAGCAATGGAATCGACAAAACGTTACTCCTTAAACACGGGGTTAAACGGACCGAATAGTACACAGCGTATCGGGCACGTTCTTAACTTCTTTAATCATGCTGCTCGCATCTTTGATAAAAACATTTTGGTTCGTTCGTGCTGCGGGCGTTTAAAAAAATCTTCAGGCGCTGAGCTCTCAAGAATACAACCTTGATCCATAAAGACGATGCGGTCGGCGACCTCTCGAGCAAATGCGAGTTCGTGCGTTACAACAGCCATTGTCATTCCGTCAGTGGCTAACTCCTTCATAACATCAAGGACCTCCCCAACCATCTCGGGATCTAGAGCGCTAGTAGGTTCATCGAATAGCATTACCTTTGGCTTCATGGCCAAAGATCTCGCTATAGCAACTCGCTGTTGCTGCCCTCCGGAAAGTTTGCTCGGGTAGACGTTGGCCTTACTTGCCAAGTCGACCCGCGCCAGTAGTTCTAGCGCTCGAGCACGCGCCTCAATCTTCGAAACTTTTCGAACACGGATCGGCGCTTCCATGATGTTTTCAAGAGCCGTCATGTGCGGAAAAAGATTAAACCGTTGGAAGACCATTCCAATTTCACGCCTTTGACGCGCGATATTTCGCTCAGTATCAGGCACAAGACGGGTGCCTCTTCGCCTGAAGCCTATTTGGCTTCCGTCAACAAAAATATTGCCAGAACTGATAGTCTCAAGCTGGTTGATGCAACGAATAAATGTCGTTTTGCCACTTCCGGAGGGCCCGACAATTACGACGACTTCACCGCGTTTAATGTCTAACGATACGTTTTTGAGAACTTGGAGGGTTCCAAAGCTTTTGTTGACACCCTCAGCGCGCACGATCAAATTATCATTGACATTGGCTGATGTAGGGAATTGAGCAATAGAGATCACTTGACATCTCCTTCTGCAAGAAAAGCTGCCCTGGATGGTTTTCGTCCAAAGCTGAATACGCGACGAAACAGACTCACGCGCTGCTCGCCGACGTGGCCTTTACCATAACGAGCTTCAAGTCGCGATTGGACTATCCCCCAAATAGTCGTCAGCAAGAGATACCAAACCGCAGCCGCTAAGAACAATTCAAACGGCCTGAACACCCACGGTCCGCTACCATTCTTATAAGTAAATGCCACATATAGCTCAGGTACGCTGATCGTGACAAGCAGCGACGTAGTTTTCAACATGCTGTTGAAGTTGTTACCAGCCACTGGAATAATCACGCGAGCGGCCTGCGGGAGGATAATGCGCCGCACCGTAAGGCCATGTGTCATGCCGAGCGACTTTGCTGCTTCCCCCTGCCCTTTCTCGAGCGACAATATGCCAGCCCTGATCACTTCCGCCATGTAGGCGGCTTCATTCAAGCCGAGCGCTGTAACGCCCGCTTGGATATTGCCGGCGATGGTCAAACCAAAAATGTGGATGTCTGGCCAAGTATAGAAGTTGATTACGCCCAAGCCGAAGAAAATGATCATCAGCTGAACAAGCAAAGGCGTTCCACGAAACACATAGATGTAAGCGTAGGACGCGGCGTTTAGCAAGGAATTGGTCGAGAGGCGACCGAAGGCCAAAAACGTGCCGAGTACTAGGCCAATTATGGTGGCCGCGATCGAAATGCTGACAGTCAGAAAAAGGCCGGTAAGTATCTGTCGATCCGGATGAAAGATTGCTGCGAAAAATATATCCCACCGAAAATCTATGGCGCCCGTCATTTTCATACTCCGATCGAAGTGTAATTGACGCTTGATCGAACTGAACGCTCCAGTTGTCCCTGCTTCACCATACTGATTATTGTCGGCTTGGTTGAAACAGTCTGACAAAGTGCAAGCATCTGTCCGGTACGGTCCATATCACTCGGGTTTTCTAAGTTGCTTAACATTATTGATTCCTCCGACTAAGAAGGTGCGCCTAGCGTCCCCAACCTGCGCACTGGCATCATGCCAGCGGGTTATTTTTTAGTAAGTAGGGACCCTTCAACATAGTTGTACTTTTTGAAGATCCTGTCGTAGGTTCCATCCTCGACAATATCGGCGAGTACCTTACGTACGGCGTTAGCAAGCCCCGGGTGGTCGAATGTAACTCCTAGACCTTGAGGGCTGGGTTCCAAGCCGCCGATTGCTGAGGATTCCAACATTGTTGGGTGTTCGTGAACAAAAACTGACGTGATGCTTGTGTCGATCAGCGATGCGTCGGACTGCCCTGAAGCAACTGACATGAGTACGTCAGGCGCCTTGTTATACTGCTGCATCACAGGATCAGGCTTGCCCGCTGCTTTGCAGAGTTGGTAGAGACCTTTGCCCTGGAAGTCACCACTACCCTCGATGATATTAGTTCCCGTGGTGCTAGTCTGCGTTGCAAGTCGCGCACCACACAAGTCAGTCTTAGTCTTGATACTTTTAGGATTGCCTTTTCTTACGGCGTAGCTTAACCCGTCTTGGGCGTAGGGAATCTGAGTGATTACCTTTTCTCGTTCGCTAGTGATGTTCATCGCCCCGGCGATGATGTCGCATTTTCCGCCCTTTGCCGACGCGATAATCGTGTCAAAAACCGTGTTGACGATCTGGGACTTAAGTCCCAAACGTCTGGCAATCTCGCTCGTGAGTGCTACGTCAATTCCATCATAATCGCCAGAATCGGTAAATAAAATATACGGCGGCACAGGTACATCAGCGCAGACAAAAAGTTTTCCTGGAACGATCAGCTCGTTTGCCGGAACGGTATCCTTACCTGCGGCATAGCTTGGAGATATCGACACTAAGGTCAATGCGACCGCCAACGCCGCCGCCTTCACTCGCATATTCATCATTTTGGTAACCTTAAAAGTTAGAAAGACGCTGCTGCACAAGAATCTGAAAGGACCGGCCGTCTCTTATGAAGATCGATCTCGTTGGTGAGCTAAGGGCTGCTAGATCGGGATCTTTCTTTGCGGGTGCTCACCTAAGGCACCTCTCGGACTGCGGTGGCCACCGTCGATGAACTCATGCGCGAAAATTGTCGACGTACCCTGGCTGGCTTGGTGCGCCGAGATACCGTCATTGCCCTGCTAACGCACGTAATGCAACTCCTGAAATTCCCGACGGAACGCGGCTGTTCGCAGCGCTACCGTTTCGGGATCGTCGGTCCGCAAGCCTTCCGTTATAAGAGCCGCAAGCCTAGGCATGTCCTCAACGCGCATGCCCCAACGAACAAGTTCCGACGTACCCATGCGCAGTCCATTTAAGTCGCCATCAATTTGCTGGCCGGGCATGCCGATGCCGGTTGTAAGAAAGCCAGCGTTTCGCAGCCTTTTGCTGGCGGCTTGGCCGCCACCAAGGGGTATAGCGTTAAGCGCGAATTGGTGCGACCGTGTGAAGCCATGATCGGCCCCGTACACCGACAGGCCCTCATTGGCGAGCGCAGATGCAAGCGCCTGCGCGGTCGCGACCATCTCTCGTGCATAGGACTGGCCATACTCGCGCCAATCCAGAAGCGTGATGGCGAGAGCGGCGACCTTGGCGGCGTCGAAATTGGCGGTGAGTCCTGGATAGGCGATGCCCTCCAGACGCTGAGCTATCGGCGCGTCGTTTGTTAAAATCAAGCCGCCAGCGGGACCACCCAAACTCTTGTAGGTGCTCATCGTCATCATGTGGGCGCCTTCGTTGAGCGGATTTGCCCAGACCTTTCCTGCGATCATCCCGGACTGGTGAGCGGCGTCAAACAAAACTTTCGCTCCGATTTCATCGGCGACAGCGCGAATCTCACGCACTGGGTGTGGGTTGAGGTTAAGCGAGCCGCCTATGGTGATGAGGGTCGGCCGATACTCCAACGCCATTGCACGTAGCGCCGGAACGTCGAAGGTGTAATTCGCGGGATCGATCGGTGCGCTGAGCGTGTTGAGACCATAGAGACCCGCACAGCCCTCTGCGTGGTGGGAAGTGTCGCCTCCGATATTCGACCCTGGCACAATGACGTTGTCCCCTGGCTTCGTCAGCGCCATGAAGCCATAGAGGTTGGCGAGGGTGCAAGAGGTCACACGGATCTCAGCGTACTTCGACTCGAAAATTTCGGCAGCAAGCTCCGCTGCAATGACCTCGATCTCCTCAATCGCTTCGAGACCTGTCTGATATTTGTCTCCTGGATAGCCGAGAGAAGGACGCGAGCCTAGCTTGCTGCTCAGCACCGCTTCAGCACGCGGGTTCAGAACGTTTGTTGCGGGATTGAGGTTGAAACAGTCGCGCTCATGGATCTCTGAATTACGCTCTATGAGCGCCTCCAGTCGGTCCGAGATCTCTCCGGTTGATTGTTGCGCAGTAAGGTCAGCTATTGCTTGAATGAAGCTGCTAGTTGGCACCCACGGACGGGGGGCTAGGTACGTCATTTCTCTATCTCCTGTTGTTCAGAGTCAAACTTAACAGACCCTAAAGCGCTGGACACACGAGTATTATTTTGATTTAGCCCTAGAAAACCTAGGTCATACTGAGTTCTTCAGAACCGTAGGAACTCTATTTATGCTGAAGCCGAAATACACGCTGACCACTACCGTAGTCACACCGCCCAGGCCCAAGAACTTGCCACTGAATGCCATACGAGCCTTCGAGGCTTCAGCACGCCTCGGAAGTTTCGTCGCAGCGGCGCATGAACTTGGAGTGACGCAAGGCGCGGTAGCTGCTCACATTAAGACGCTCGAAGCGCAAATCGGCGTCAGGCTTTTCGAACGCCAGCCTCGCGGCATCGAAATGACTGCACTGGCGCGACGGGTGCTACCCGGCTTCATCGGCGCCTTCGACGCGATGGGAGCAGCCACACAGGCGCTGCTACAAGAGGCAGCTCCACAACAGGTGCATGTCGCTACGTTGCCGGCGATTGCACAACTTTGGCTGTCACCGCGGTTGCCTGAATTGCGTAAGATAGCTCCCGACATATCTGTGTCGATTTCGGCTCTGGGCGAGCCGCCCAACCTCAAGCGCGTGCCGTTCGACCTATCGATCTTCTATCGGCCACACGGCGAAGGAGTCACAGTGGAGCGAGAAATGATTTTCCCGGTGTGTACCCCGGCAATAGCGAAATCCCTGACTCATCCGGCGGACCTAGTAAATGCGACCTGCCTTATCGATCCGGCGTGGGCCGATGACTGGGCAATCTGGGCAAAAGCGGCGGCGCCGGGGGTTGATTTCGTGCCAGAGGGGCCAATGTTTTCGCTATATGCGCTAGCAGTTGCTGAAGCCGTAAACGGTGGGGGCGTGCTCATGGGCCATCGGGCGCTGGTTCGTTCTGAACTCGAATCCGGACGGCTGGTTGCGCCATTTCAGACGGAGGCAGAGTTGCCGACGTCCCTGTCGATCGCCTGGGCTAGGAAGCCAAGGCGGCACAGCGCAGCAGAGCTGGTCGTTGAATTGCTCACCGCGCCGGCCAGATAAGCAGAAGATTCATGCGAGGAAGCTATTGATAAAAGTCCATAGCATGAATCTTTGAACAATTCGACGGATGCTAAGTTCAGCATTCGTCTAATCAGGTATTCCCTACTCCGAACGTGCTAATGGCATCGTTCAAGCTACGAGCCTGATCGCCAAGTGATGCCGCCGAGGCTGCCGCCTGTTCGACCAGTGCTGCGTTTTGTTGAGTCACTTGGTCCATCTGATTCACTGCCTCACATACGTGCCCGATGCCGTGACTTTGTTGCTCCGACGCAGCCGAAATCTCGCCCACAATCGCGGCAACATTGCTTACCGCGCCAATTATTTCGGTCATCGTCCGGCCAGCCTGTGAAACAAGTTGGGAGCCGGTCGTTACGCGCGTCAACGAGTCATCGATTAGCCCCTTGATTTCGCTTGCTGCCGACGCCGAGCGCTTTGCAAGAACCCTAACTTCTGCGGCGACGACCGCAAATCCCCTGCCCTGTTCACCCGCTCGAGCGGCCTCAACGGCAGCGTTAAGTGCAAGGATATTAGTCTGGAAAGCGATACTGTCAATGACCTCGACGATCGAGACGACCTTCCCCGAACTTTCATTGATATCGCCCATTGTCTCAACGACTTCGTTTATAACCCGACCGCCTTGGACAGCAATGTCGGAAGCACTTACAGCAAGACGCCTAGCCGTGTGAGCACTCTCGGAGTTTGATCTGACCATTCGTTTCAGTTGTTCCATACTTGCCGCCGTTTCCTGCAGGGAAGCGGCTTGCTCTTCCGTGCGCTGCGACAGGTCGGTGTTGCCCGCAGCTATCTCCTGTGCCGCCGAACGAACGGAATCACTTCCCGACTGAATGCTCCTAAGCACGTGCGTTAGTTTATCCACGAAAGTGTTGAATGACCGTGCAATTTGTGCAACCTCGTCGCGCCCAGCCGTCGGCAAACGCTTCGTCAGATCGCCTTCACCTGATCCTATGGAGTACATCGCGTCGCGAATGATCGAAAGCCGCCGGAAGATACGCGATGTCAGTGCACTCGCAATGAGTGCTGCAACCGCGGCGATACCAATAAGCATATATATCGATGTAGCGACGAGCGAACGTATCCCTTGCGTCGCATCAGCCTTGTCAAGGGCGACGATCAAGGACCAATCAGTCCCTTTTATAATTCGCCGATAAAGCAGCTTCGGTTCGCCGCTAACTTCGGCAACCGTGTGCTTACCGCCGTCGATCGCTTCGATCGCCTCAGGAGTTAACGTTGGAGCGACCTCGGTTATCGATTTCATCGTCAACTTGGTGTCAGGATACGCAATAATTTTACCGGCCGGGTTGATAAGGAACCCGAAACTTTCGGCGGACGGATGAATCGTCCTCACATTAGCGATCACCGCATCCATCGAGATGTCACCGGCAACGACTGCGGCAAGCTTGCCGTTCCTGAACACCGGGGCTGCAAACGTTACGACCAGCTTGCCCGAGCTCGCAGCGATGTATGGAGACGTTACCGTCGGCTTGCCTTCCTGTACTGCTTTTATAAACCACGGCCGAGCCGTGGGATCGTAACCAGGCGGTTCAATGGATGAGTCTGATAGCTTTATAGCCTTGTCCGGATACCCCGCATAGATTTTTATGAATCCACCCGCCTCTGCCACTGCTTTGAAGATTGGGATCGGATCTGCTTCCAGCGCCGATTGCTGTACAGCGACAATCGAAAGGGTTTTAGCCGAGACCCAGTCGTCAATGGCGCCTGTATGTCCTTCTGACACAGCCTCTAGCGTCTCTTGTATTGAACGGTCGTCGTAAGAGCGCGTAACAAGATAGTTCGCGCAACCAGAAATCGTAAGGGCACCGATCACGATAGAGACGCATGTGACGGAAATTAGGGTTCGCAGTGAAGTGATCATCTAAGCCTTTTCTTCTCTAAGGGGGCATATGCCGGAGACGGATCGAGGTTACCAATGCCTTGAATAACGGCAACACACGCATTCACCTTCAGCAGCGGACGGCTTTTGATCTAGGTAACATGATTAATAGTCATCCTTGTCCCACAAAATTTGAATGATGATGCAGTAATTCAAACTAGGAGCACCTCTTCGAAGCCGACTTAGGACGTCATGCACAGACAGCTTGACCCATCAATCTCAACGACACACGGGCCGATATGCTCTCAACACTACCCGCCCGATGCGGCGAATAGCGGGCACATCTTTGGGTGCTTATGGAGGATTCGGACAGCTGTCGCTGCAGATTCAAGCTCCCCGGGCGCGCCTCCCCTCACTTGTTTCCCACCATCTCTTCCGGCTTAACCCATTCAGCGAATTCAGCTTCGGTCACGTAACCGAGCGCTAGCGCGGAAGCCTTCAGCGTCGTGCCTTCCCTATGCGCCTTCTTCGCAATCTTCGCGGCGTTGTCGTAGCCGATATGCGGATTCAGCGCTGTCACGAGCATCAGCGACTCGTTCAGCAAGGTCTCGATCCGCGACACGTTCGGCTCAATTCCGACCGCGCAATTGTCATTAAAACTGTGCGCACCATCAGCGAGCAGACGAATCGATTGCAACACGTTGTGCGCGATCATCGGGCGGAAGACGTTAAGTTCGAAATTGCCGCTCGCCCCGCCGATATTCACCGCCACATCATTCCCGAACACCTGGCAGCACAACATCGTGACGGCCTCGGACTGGGTCGGGTTGACCTTGCCCGGCATGATCGAACTGCCCGGCTCGTTCTCGGGAATCGACAGCTCTCCGAGCCCGCAACGCGGTCCGCTCGAGAGCCAACGGATGTCGTTGGCGATCTTCATCAAGCCGGCCGCTATGGTTTTCAGCGCACCGTGCGTGAACACGAGCGCGTCGGCGGCGGCCATCACTTCGAACTTGTTCGGCGCGGTTACAAAAGGCAAACCGGTTAGCTTGCCGATCACGTCGGCGACCTTCACGGCAAACTCTGGATGCGCGTTCAAACCGGTGCCAACCGCCGTGCCGCCCAGCGCCAATTGATACAGATGGGGCAAAGTCGATTCAACGTGCCGGATGCCGTGGTCCAGTTGAGCGACGTAGCCAGAAAATTCCTGTCCCAGCGTGAGCGGCGTTGCGTCCTGTAAGTGCGTGCGGCCGATTTTCACAATTGAATCGAACGCCTTCGACTTTTTATCGAGCGTCTCACGCAAGGTTGTGAGAGACGGCACTAGGTGCTTGACGATCGCGACTGCCGCGGCAATATGCATTGCGGTGGGGAACACGTCGTTCGACGATTGCCCACAATTGACGTCGTCGTTCGGATGCACCTTGCGCTCTTGGCCGCGCTCGCCGCCCATTAGCTCGCTCGCTCGGTTCGCAATCACCTCGTTGAGATTCATGTTGGTCTGAGTGCCGGAACCCGTCTGCCAAACCGCGAGTGGGAATTCATCGGGATGCCTGCCGGCGAGGATTTCATCGGCGGCGGCGATGATGGCCTTGGCTTTCTCGTCGGCGAGCACCTTCAGTTCTGCGTTCACTTCCGCCGATGCCCGCTTCGCGATCGCGAGCGCGTCAATGATTTCGGGCGGCTGTTTCTCGCTCGAAATCTTAAAGTTTTGCAATGAACGCTGTGTTTGTGCACCCCAGAATCTTGCGCGCGGTACGGCGATCTCGCCAAATGTATCCTTCTCAAGTCTGATTTCTATCATTGCGTGGTCTGACATGGCGACGTGCTCCTTCAGGTGGCGACCGCTTTGGCCGGTGGCAGTAAAATGGGAAAGAGCGCTGGATAGCAGCGCGAAGTGCGTTAAAAAGCGGTTTTTAAGAAACGATGTCTCCACTCGTTCGTGGAAAGCTCGGCTGGCTTATCCGACCGTCAACGTTCGTTTCTTTCGTGTATCTGGAAGACAGTCGATCACGGCGATACTGGGCTGCCCTTCCAATAAGCAACCCCTGTGGGACTGCGGGACTTAGGGGGCTTGGCATTAAGGTCACATCCGGCACCGCCGTCTCGTGGCTAGCGCACTTCCGGCCAATGTGAGGCCCGCGGTCATATAGACCACTTTCGCGGATGCAATCGGCAGCAGCATCCCCGCCAGAAGCGGCCCCAGTCCTGCTCCGAGATCGCGCCAGACTGCATTCGCGGCCAGGGCGGGAAGTCGATCAAGTCCAGGATTACGCAAAGCAACGACAGGAGCCACGAGCGGTAGTTGCAAAGCCCGTAACAGCATGACGCAGGCTCCGCCAATCACGAGCCAGTCGAAGCCGAAGCCGATTAGAGAAGCTGACGTTAGCAAGGAGAAAATGACCAGCATGCGCAAGGCGCCACATTGATGGGCCGCAAAGCCCCCGAGCGGGCTCAACGTCAGTTCGGAAACGTAACGCAGGGCGAGAATGAATCCAGCCACCAGCACGGCTGAGTGAGGACGGAGCGCCTGTGCATGCAAAGACAAACCAAAGATAAATAGCCCATCGAGAACGAAGCCCTCAATGAACGACCACATGCTCACACTGTCCGGCCACCGGATGCGGCGAATACCTATCGTTGTGGCGTGGCCAACCGCTGGTAGCGATCTTGACGTTTGTAAGCCGCCAAGTGCTGCTAGAAAAAGTATAAAGAAGATTATACGGGGCCCTGCCCAGTGACTTAGCACGGCGCCCAGCGTCAGCCCAACCGCAGGGCCTATAGCGATCACCGCGCGCGAACGACCGGCACGACGTGCTGCCCCATTTGGGTCTGCAGTGGAAAGCACTTGCGTCGATAAATTCAGCGCCGCAAAGGACAAGCCCCAACCAAGTCGAAGTAGCAAAAGAGGCCAGAAGCCCGTCAGCGTCGCGTATCCCAACGCACATAGAGAGGCCATGCCAGCCGCGAGCATACAGATCGGCCGATCGCCCCTGCGCGCGTAGAAACGAACCACATAACCATAGCCGAGGATGCGCACCAGGCGGTTTGCCGCGAGAAGCATTCCGGCTTGCTCGATAGTAATACCGAAGGCATCGGGATACAGTGGCAGGATCAGGTAAAGCACCGTATCCGCAGGCAAGCACAAGGCCAGCGTCAATGCCGCCTGACGGGATTCTCTATCAGCGAGAGAAGAAGGTGGAGTCGACATCCAGACGTGCTCATGAGCGTTGATCGTAACAGAGCCTGCACCCACTACCCGCTGAACAGTCACGGTGAGCCGGGCGCAAATATTTCAGGCAGATCATAGTAATCTTCGAGTAGTTCGTAGATGCGCGCCGACACTGCATCCCGCTCCTGAGTATCAAGCGGTGAAAAACGCAGCGCCCAACTCTTCTTGTCAGCATATTCAGGAAACCTTGGTGCCTCGCCCCAGCGCCAGTCCGGATCCCTCGCATCACGACTTCTGCCGAAAATATGGTGATGTACCCGTCGGTGATCTTCGACCACTTTTGGGCCTGAAGGTGTCGCGGCGTCATTGAGCGACCAGTTCCCCGCCTCCCAATAGTTCACGCATCCACCGCGTAGTTGAGGCAGTACCTCAATCATTGCTCGACCGGTTGCGGCCACTAGATAGGACCATTGAGAAAGTTCCAACGGTGTCAGTTGGCTACGCTCCCAAACAGTGCGGGAGGGATAAACAATTAGGTGACCTCCGTCTGAACGGTCGCAAAGCGTTGTCGTAGGGCTGGTGACACTGCCACCATAGAAAGAGAAAACATCAATTGCCATAGTTAGCCTGACTTCAATTATCTTCGGTTGCAGATGCAATGATGCTGGAAAATCCGTGATACAACCGGCATGAATTATGGAGAAGTCCCGGACTGAGTTAAGCCTTTAGTCGCGCGGCCGTTTGCCGTTTCCAGTTTTCTGTCTTCAGTAATGAACCAGAGCAATGAGTATTAACGGAGAAACTTTGCTTCGAGCCCGCGCATATGTTCATCGCCCTGCAAGCCTATAATTTCTTTTACCGAGGGCAGTGCTTTATCAACATGGCGGATGCCGCCCTCTCGGCGAATCTGAGCGAAGACACTTCGCATCGCCCCTACCGCCGCCCTGATTGCATGGTTACCGTAGATGACGATGCCAACTTTTCCGAGAGCAGAAATGTCGGCTTCAGTTAGTTCTGGATATGCAGTAGGAACAAGTACCAACGGTACCTTGCCTCGCCATGCGTTAATAAATGCGAGAACTTCGTCGGGCGTCTTTTGTTTGGAGTGGATCAAGATGGCGTCAGCGCCCGCCTCTTCATATGCCAGTGCACGCTTGATTGCCTCGGACTGACCCAACCCCGCAATGAGAGCTTCGGTACGGGCAATCACCACGAAATCGTCATCTTCGCGAGCGTCGACTGCAGCAGCAAGTTTCCCCTGGAATTCCTCAAGACGTACCAACTCCTGACGCCCGTCAGTTCGCAAGCTGGTGTCTTTCGGAAACGTTTTGTCCTCCATCACAATAGCCGAGGCACCTGCGGCTTCATACTGAGGTACGACGTAACCAACGTTGACCGCGTTGCCAAAGCCCGTATCAATATCGGCAATCAGCGGAATGGTCACAACTGACGCAATTGCGCGCATCATTTCAAGATGCGTGCCGGATGATAGGATGTTGGCGTCCGGCACCGCGTAGCTAGCCGAGAGTTCAAAACCACTGCCCCAGATACCGCCGAAGCCAGCTTCCTCAGCTAGCTTTGCTGCCAGCGGATTATGTGCCGCCATCGCCGTGAAAAGCGTGCCGTCATTCAGCGCGTTGCGCAGAGTCTGATTTTTAGTCATAACATTTCCTAATATTAAGCTATCTGTGTGGTATGAACCGGCGTTCTTATCGCAGCTGTGAACACGCGCTTGCAATGCGATTCATCGCTTCTTTCAGTTCCGCGTCGGAGGCTGCGTACGACACGCGGAAGTGGCCGGGGAGCTCGAACGCAGTGCCCGGCACAACAGCGACGCCAGCGCTACGCAGGATGTACATCGCTAGGTCAGTGTCCGTTGAAATCAAATTTCCTGACGGATCCCTACTGCCGAGCAGGCCTTGGCAGCCGGGGAAGGCGTAGAAGGCGCCCGGTGGTAAGTCGCAAGTCAACCCTCTGACTGCACGCAGTGCCGTAACAACGTTATCGCGCCTCTGGCGGAAGTTTTCTACAAAGCCGTGCAGGAAATCCATAGGACCATCAAGTGCCACGATAGAAGCCGCTTGGCTAATCGAACTGGTATGCGATGTCGATTGCGATTGCACTAGGTTCATCGCTTTGATCAGCTCTAGCGGCCCCGCACCAAATCCCACCCGCCAACCCGTCATCGCATAAGCTTTCGAAACACCGTTGATCGTAAGCGTACGGGCGAAAAGCTCGGGGGTTACTGCGGCAGGCGTTGCAAACGGCGAATCGTCGTATCGAATTTTTTCGTAGATGTCGTCCGCCATGATCCACACGTGCGGATGACGTAGTAACACTTCACCCAGTTCACTCAGTTCCGTATGGCTATACACCGCCCCACTTGGGTTAGAAGGAGAGTTAAGCATCAACCATTTTGTTCTTGGAGTAATGGCCTGTTCCAGTTGTGCCGGCGTAATCTTGAAGCCGGTCGACGCCCCGCAGCGCACGATAACGGGTTGACCACCGGCGAGCAGTACCATCTCGGGGTAGGACACCCACGCAGGCGTGGGAATGACGACCTCGTCGCCAGGGTTGATTGTCGCCTGCAAGGCGTTATAGAGAAGTTGTTTTGCTCCACAGCCAACTTGAATCTGGTCGGGGTCGTACTCCAACCCATTGTCGCGCTGAAACTTGCGCACTACTGCCTCGCGTAACGCTAGCGTACCCGCGACCTCTGTGTAGCGCGATTCATTGCGATCAATGGCTGCTTTGCCAGCTTCTCGTATATGCTCCGGAGTCGGAAAATCGGGTTCGCCCTGACTGAGAGCGATCACATCTCGACCTTCGCGTTTCAATTGGTTGGCGAGACGGGTCATCTCCTTTGTGGCAGACGGTTTGGCCCCTAACACTCGCTGTGCCAAATAGGTCGGTTCGGTAGTCGTGGTTTTAGTCATTCAATGTTTCCTATTCTGAGACGAAGTTTCCATTTGGCGAAGGCAAGTGGGATAAAGATGGTTAACAGCAAAACAAGGCTGTACGCGCACGCGAGCGCTAAGCGATCGCTATCTACCTGCTGAAAAATCTCGATTGGCATCGTGCTCATGCCACCGAAATACAAGACTATCGTGGCTGACAACTCTGATAGAGTAGTCACCCACATCAATACTGCGGCTGCAACAACAGAGGGGCCAATCACAGGCAGTACGACTTTAAAAAAGCTTTTTATGGGATTTACACCAAGACTCATCGATGCTTCCTCAATCGAGTCTTTAAGATTGTGAAGTGGTCCGATTGCCGCACGTACGCTGGTAGGTACCCGACGCAGAAAGTACGCGAGCGCCATGATGAGCCAACTTCCTGTCAGTACGATCCATCCACTTCCAAACGTGTTAGTCATCGCAATGCCTAGCACCGTACCTGCGATCGTGAGCGGCAAAGTGACCAGGACGTCCAAGGTGTGAGTCAATGGTGAGCGCCTCTTAACGATCAGGTAGGCTGCGGCTATCGCGAATAGGGTACCGAAGATCGTCGCAACGGTAGCTAGGAGTAACGAGTGATACAGCGGTTCCGGTGCTCGGAAAATCACTTGCCTTATATTGTCAAGCGTAAAGCTCCCATATCGCAGCACAGGCCCAAATGATGGCGTAAAGGCGGTCACAATCACGACAATGGCGGGAAGCATTGAAAGCGCCACCACTACGAACACGCTAAGAGTCGCTGCAAATGCGCGCCAACCCGAAATTGCCGAAGCAGCGGGTGCACGGCCCGACTCCATCTGGAATTGACGCCGTTCTATAAAGAATTTTTGGAATAGCAATACACCTGCGCCCAGAAACACTAATAGCGACGCCATTGTCGTTTGCATCTGCGCGTTGCCACCCATCTCGCTGACAAACTCGTTGTACGCTTTGACTGCTAGTACAGGTGTTCGCGCCCCAATGATTGCCGGCACTCCAAAACTACCAATTACGTGAGTGAAAACGATCATGGCGCCGGCGAAAATCGACGGCAACAGCATAGGCAGCGTTACGCCGAGAACCACCCGTCCCATGGGACGCCCTAAACTGAGGGCGGCCTCTTCGAGATTCCGATCCATCGATTTGAGCCCAACGTAAACGGCAACGAACGCGTACACGTAATTGTTAAGCGTCATCACAAATACGAGCCCCCACCACGAGTAGAGCGATGGCAGTTCAACTCCAAGCGGAGTAAGTAATGCGTTGACGAATCCCTGCTTACCCAGGACCAGCACCCAAGCAGCGGCGACGACAACGTCTGGAATAACCAGCGTAATAAGGGGAAGCGCGGAGACAAGGCCTACGAATGGAAACTTGCACCTTGCTACAATCACGGCGAGTCCGCCGCCCACTAGCATCGAAGTGAACGTCACGCTCACACCGAGGATTAGCGTGTTAGTGAAAGCTTCCCGATAGGCACGTTCAGAAAAAAATCGAATATAGCCGCTGAAGTTAGCTGAACCGTTTGGATCAATCAGCGATTTTCCCAGCATCGTGCCCAGCGGCCAGAGTAGAAAAATTCCAAGCATACCGATGGATAGAACAGCGATCGTTAGCCAGACGGGATCGCGTCGTAACGTGCCTAACATTTTCGACCCTCCACGATGTGGGCCGTGCGCGGAATCTGGAGAACGACAGGATCGCCGCGGCCACGCGTAGACGCATCTTTAGGCGTCCATGCATCTACGTGGATCGAACCGATGGCAGTTTTTATCTTGTACCCAACCGTACTTCCTCGATATTCAACGTGTTCAATTACACCAGCCAATTCACCTTCCTGCGAAGGGGCGTGATTCGCCACCAAAATCTCCGCTCCACGTACAGCCAGTAACGACCCGGGCGTCCACGCAGTGTCACTATTTGTAAAGAGGATTCCAGCAGGCGTTTCGAGGCGGCGTACGCCGTCTCCGTTGCGCTTAAGCTCTTGCGAAATGGGAATTAGATTTGCACTTCCCACAAAGTCGGCGGCAAAAGCCGTTCGGGGCTTTGTATAGATTTCTTGCGGCGTGCCGATCTGCACAACCTGTCCTCTATCCAACACCGCAATCTGATCCGACATCGCCAACGCTTCCTCCTGATCGTGGGTCACGAAGACAGTGGTGATTCCAGCCTCAATCTGAAGTTCACGGATCATGCTACGCAACTCGAGTCGAAGCTTGACATCTAGGGCTGAGAGAGGCTCGTCAAGCAGCAACAATTTGGGTTCGATGACCAATGCACGAGCCATGGCAACACGCTGACGTTGGCCGCCGGAGAGAGCGGCGGGTGCACGGTCAACGAATGCCTCGAGTCCGACTCGCTTTAGCATGGCAAGCGCGCGATCCGAAGCCTTAGCTTTCGAAACGTTACGCGCCAGAAGGCCATAGGCGACGTTCGCCATAACCGATCGATCGGGGAACAGGGCGTAGTCCTGAAACACGATACCTACGCCCCGACGGTGCACCGGTACGCTAGTGACATCGTCCTTACCAAACAGTACGCGTCCATGATCGGGCCGTACAAAGCCTGCGAGCATGCGTAAGAGCGTGGTCTTGCCGCAGCCAGATGGCCCGAGCAGAGTAAAGAACTGGCCACTCGGAATAACAAGATCAAGATGACGAAATAATGACTGGCCGCCGTAGCTTTGATCGATCTTTTCGAAAGAAACCTGCATGTTTAATATCCCTGGCGCGTTGCTTCTTAGTTTGAGGAGACAAGCTGGCGCCACTGCGTCAGGAACGCCGCACGGTCTGCTTCCATTCTGGCGTCGTCCAACGGGATAACTTTGATACTCTTGAGCGCCGGCAAGCTGGACAATGTGCTGACGTCAATATCGGAGCGTATGGGGCGGCGGAAAGCGCTTTTGAAGATGTCTATTTGTACTGGCTTCGACGCCAGAAAATCGTAAAGCTTGCGCGCTTCAACGGGGTGCTTAGCTCCCTTGATTAGTGCCATTCCTTCGGGTGATAAAAATGTCCCTTCGACCGGGTAGACAAGTTTCACGTCTTTCTGACCACCAGCCACGTATTGGTAGGCGGCATATTCCATCGTCACAGCCACGGCGTATTCGCCATTGGCGACGCCTTGATACGCCGCGGAAGTCGTACCCACGATAATGGAGTTGTGGACAATTTGTGCGTAGACAGTGTCACCAAGGAGCTTTCTTAGCCCATAGAGCGCGACATAAGAAGCACTACTAAATTGAGGATCTGGGATGACTATCTTACCTTTCCACTTCGCGTTTGCCAGGTCCATCCATCCCTTCGGCGGTTGCCCATCCGGAGCTTGGCGCAAGTTCACCATTAACACACTCACGTGCGTGTTAGTACCCAGCCACAGACCGTTTGAAGCACGATATTGCACTGGGATCGCATTTGCCTCTGGCGACGAATATGGCTGCAATTGGTCCTGAAATGCACCAATGGTGGATAGACCTCCCGACCAGAAAATATCGCCTAACGGATTAGCCGACTCCGCTTTGATGCGCTGCATGAGCGCACCCGTTCCTGCACGAACCACTGAGACCTTGATGTCCGGGTTCTGCTTCTCGAACTGGTCCACCACACCACTTACTGTCTGAACATCGTTGGAGGAATAAAGCACGACATCTGCGGCCATTGATTCGCTGTTAGCCAAAAAAATTTGCATGAGTACAACGCATACTGAAAAAAACCGTTTAAGCATTGAAAGTCTCCGTCCATTAGGGGATAACCGCCTGGCTATAGTATGTTTTCAATAATGACGATAGCATGACCTACTGCTGGTACTATCCCAATTCATGCTGCCTATAATGAGTTTTACTCATGTCAAAGAAAAACAGTATTCCAATAGTTGCCATTCGAGTTTTCGCGACCGTCGGTAGACACGGAAATTTCACGCGTGCTGCGGCCGCGTTAGGAATCACGCAAAGCGCTGTGAGTAGGCATGTCTCGACGCTCGAGGCGGTGGCTGCTCGAGCATTATTTGAGCGTAAAGGGCCGACGGTCACGCTTACTCCGGCAGGGTCGCAGTTCTACGACGCTGTGCGTGACGCTGTTGCCACAATCGAACTTGCGACCCAGCAACTGGTGCAGGGGCAGCACGTGCATGATCGGCTGATGGTGAGAACATCGATGCCTAGTTTTGCGATGACGGTCGTTGTGCCTGCCTTAGGAGCGTTCACGGCAAGCCATCCCTTGCAGGTCGACCTGATCACATCTTTATCTCCCCCTCAGCCACAAGAGGAGTTTGATGTTCTGATCACTCGGGATTTGACGTTGCCCGGCACTGAAAGCTGGGAGCTTATTCAGGAGGAGTTAGTTTGCGTGGGCTCTCCCGCAATGGTTGCCACCCATCGTGCACAGGCCCTGCACAATTGGCCTTTGATTGCCTCAAGATCCAGGCCGGACGCGATTCCTGTGTGGGCCGTTGCTAAAGACATCTCAGTGGATCACCTTCATGTGGGCGCCGTTTATGATCATCTATTTCTGGCAGTAGCTGCTGCAATCGGTAGCGCCGGCTTACTAATCGTGCCACGCATCGTTGTGGAGGACCAACTTCGAAATGGCACCCTAGCTCTCGCCGACGACGAAACGGTGGCCTCCGGAGCCACGTACGTGGCATATGTAAATGCGCAAAGCAGACACGTGCAGGCAGCACGCGAGTTTTGTCGTTGGCTCAAGGGCATGTTACGTGACCGAGCGAATAGTTCTTAAACGTTTATCTTGTTTTCGCGCGCAGTTCAACATCTAGCGCGCAGCAAAGTCGTCTTGAACAGCAGAAGTCGTTTTTAGGAGGGCGGCCTCAAAAGTGAAGTGCAACACCTTTCTCGGATCGTGTCCAATAGACTTAAGCAGCCCAAGCCATTCTACTGATTGACTTAAGTTTACTAAGTGTTGCTGGTAAACGCGTTTGAATTTTGTTAACTTTCGGCGTCGCCATTACGCCGGGTTATCGATGAAGTGTGTCGTAGACACTGACCGAAGTCGAGGATCAGACGTTGCAACAGTTGTCCGTGAACCACAACCATCGCGACGCGCGGACCCGGGCCGCAGGTGTGCTGTTGCTTGGACGCGGGGTCAAGCTGACCGAGATCGCCTCGAAACTTGGCGTCAGCGGTCAATCGCTCTACAACTGGGCGCACGCGTGGCGAGAGCAAGGGGTTTGCGGCTTGCTCACGGGGCATAAAGGCGGTCGTCCCCGCGCGCTATCCGAAGGCATGCTGGCCACTGCGACGGAAGTCGCACGCACGGAGTCCATGACGCTGGGGCAAATCGCAAGACACATTGAAGTCGTGCATGGCGAGCCAATGCCGTGCGCGCTGGAAACCTTGTTGGTCGCCCTTCGGCGAGAAGGCTTTTCCTTCAAGCGCAACCGTTTCTCGCTCAAAAAAAGCGCAACCAGGAAGACTTCGAAATGAAATCAGCCACCCTGGGAAAACTGCAATGCGCCGCTCGCGCCAACGCAGTGCGCCTGGTCTATTTCGATGAAGCGGGCTTTGCCGCCTCGCCTCCGGTGCAAAGAGCGTGGTGACCGCGCGGCCTGCCTCATCGTGTCGAACCACGCTTGCATTGCCGGCGCTCAGTGCTCGGCGCCCTTGACTTCGGATTCAACGCGTTGACTCACCATGTCACGAGTTCGTCGATCAAAGGCGGCGCTGTCATCGAGTTCCTCGAGCAGATCGCCCTGCAGGGCGATGAGCGTCCGACTGTGGTGGTACTGGACAACGCTTCGATCCATCATGCAATTGATCCTGAAGTGCATGAACGCTGGCTACGCGAGCATCGCATGCAACTGTTCTATCTGCCGCCATACAGTCCCGAACTCAATCTCATCGAGATCGTCTGGAAGCAGGCCAAATACCATTGGCGTAACTTCGTCACCTGGACGAAGGAAACTATCGACGACGAAGTCCGCAGCCTGCTCGGTGCATACGGCATCAAATTTCAAATCAATTT
This sequence comes from Caballeronia eucalypticola, assembly GCF_047608185.1. NCBI lineage: Bacteria > Pseudomonadati > Pseudomonadota > Betaproteobacteria > Burkholderiales > Burkholderiaceae > Caballeronia > Caballeronia eucalypticola. The sequence goes on along the minus strand of NZ_JBLKRU010000019.1, from coordinate 8,296 downwards.
CGCCTGAACACTTATCTTCTACCTATACTCGACTGGGTGCAGATCGCATGCTCAAAATTTGGCAACGGATGCGGGTGACGAGGACGGCGTGCATTCCATCCCCGCGACGATGCTAGAGTAATTGATGAAGTCGCAAGAAGGGTAAGCGTCTGACACAGGAATTTTTGCCGTAGCGCGTTTTCTTGCGCGGTTGCTATTTCACCGTGCCGACTATCTCAGGTCTCGACTTCGTTTTGTCGCCCGATTTTCTACCAGACCCGATTGCCATCAAGCATCCGACAAACAGTAGTCCGCCAATAATAAGAAATACCATCATCCAATTGTTGTTGGTGTAGTCCAAGATGGCACCTATCGCAATGCCTTGGCCTCCCGCACCCATATAATTTGCCGCATCCAGAACGCCGTGTGCCGTCCCTTGCATCTTTCTACCGCCAAGGTCGCCAGCCAGTGCGTGTGCGCTGCCGCCACCACCGTGGATAAAGAATCCAGCAAGGATCAGCACGGCAAATGTGAGCGGTATTCCGAGCGTACGAATCGGGACAAGGGCAAGTACAACAAGGCCAATCGCAGCACCAGCGAACGAGAGTGCAAGTGTTTGCCAGCGACTCGACCCAAAGAGGCGATCCGATATCAATCCAGCGAAGAGCGGTCCAAGAGCGGTCCCGATTGGAAGGCCAATTTGAGCCCATATCGCCGATTGCACCGATATACCCGAAGTCTGAAAGTAGTACAACGGAATCCAGGTTAGGAGTCCGTAACGCCCTATGTTGCTGATGAATCCCATAACGCACGCGGCCAAAAACAATTTCTGCGTCAACAGGTAGCGATAATTTCCCAGACCGTGGAGTTCGGCGTCGTTAACTGCCTCATGCGCTGCGACGTCTTTTCGTGTTTCAATATAAGGCGATAGCCCTACATCCTCCGGGCTCTCTCTAACGAGGAAAAAATAGGCCAGCGCAGAAAATAGGATTAGAAGCGGCGGATAACGAAAGGCAGATACCCAACCAAAGTGGGCGATGAACCATCCGCTGACTACGAATGCCAAAACCGCAGACGCTCCGGCGGCCGCTAGTAAAAAACCGGTCTGGAAGCCCCGCCAACGACTTGGCCACCATTGCGCGGTCAGCCGCAATAGCGATGGAAAAATCATCGCCTGAAAAAATCCATTTACCGCGAGAAGTCCGAACAGCATCGGCGCGGAGGTGTTCGCGGAAATCGCCCAATTCACCGCAACGGTCCCCACCGCCCCCAATGTCGCCCAGCATCGACCCCCGAAGTGATCGCTCAGTCGGCCATTCACGGCCTGCCCGATGGCATAGCCCCACAACAACGCCGCGACGCCAGTGCCCACATCAGCCTTCGTGATGTGAAGGGTACGAATCAAATCCGATGCGGCTAGTCCCCAATTTAAACGGCCTAGATAGACGAAGCAATAGAACAACGCGGAGACGAGAAGAACTCGCCATTGCCAATACTTGAAGCGTTTATCCACGTCCACGAACATCTCCGTTTTTCGTATTTATGTGATTCCACTTCCCGTTTTCTGGGTCGTACCGATCGAAACGATGCTATGCGATTTATTTTTATGGCACCACGCCTGTTGGGTTTGATGATCAGGAAATCTGATGATACGTTGAGTTTTACTCATAAAAGTTATAAGCGGCGTAGTGTTGGACGCTCACGCGGCGCTCGGATCTTCGGTCGCGCTAGGGGGTGCGAACGGTCTGGTAATCCGCCTGCAGTTGAGTGAGACGATTTGCCTGCACTACATTGCCAAGGAGCCGAGTGAAGGCACGAACCTTATTCGTTTTCACCTAGACCTCGCGTTTGATAATTGTCTCAGTCAAACGAGAATGGACGCGTATCAGCGCTTCTTGCTGGACGTAATAAATAGTCGGCTCGCACTCTTTATTCGACGCGATGAACAGGCGGCGGTCTGGGGGTGGACTGAACCAATCCTGGAAGAATGGCGAGCTCGAGAGCGGAACCAAGGCCCCACTTTAGGGCTTCGCTCGAGCTTCGCCGGATGACGAATTGAAAACTATAGAGCGCCTCCATCAGGCGCTCTAAGTTGTTGGCGAATTCCGCACTGGCCAAGTCAAAGCCGAGCGTTTGAAGCAGAACTGTGCGCTCTTCCTCGCTGGGACGCTCAAAATCGCCTTTGGGCGGGTAGAAGTAGACAGAGGCGGGATCATATCGGCGGCGGTAACCGCGTTCGCCACCGCCGCATCGCCGGACCTTGGAGACACATTTAAGAATTCAGCAGCGAGTGGCCCCATAGTCGGAATCCCCTTCTGCGTACCTCCGTGAACAACCGAGGAGCAGCCAGATCCGAAAAGAAAGGCTAGATTTTTTGCATTCAAGGCATCGGAAGATTCTCTCGCACCCTCGTAGCTGCCGCGCTCCAGTGGAATGCACTCCCGTCTTTGGACGCAACGATATTCTCCGCCCCTTTAAGGAACGAGAATTCTCGAACGGATCCCTCCTCGCCTGCCATATTGCCCCTTTGCCTTATGCCTTAAGATGACGCATGGCCGGCGTGACCTCGTCGTGTGAGCCCAATGCCGTCCTTAGAATACTTGTTGTTGGACTGTGTCGAGTACGCACCTTAGGGCACGCGCCATGTAGCTTCTGAATCAGAGCTCACTGGACCCGTAGCCTTTCGCCTGCGCATCGTCACACAAAAGTCATAGCTCACGCGACTTCGAATTCGCAGCCGGTGAAAAATATCCTGGGCCGATTGTCGACACCAAGCAGTGACAGAAGACCGCCGAAAAGATTGACGTGCGTATGGCATGGCCCTCCGGCTGCTTTTGTGGTGCGATGATCGAACTCTTTCGCGCTTCAAACGCAGACAACTAACATCGCTCTTGGCCGCCCCTGTCTATCGCTAATTGGCCCTGCTCGGTCCGCAGCAGACGCTCGGCTCAGCATATCGCGTTCATCGGAAGCCGAGCGATCGAGCGGCATTGCCCTTAGCCAGCCATCTGTCGCGCTAGACCGTCGGTTGCGTGCCGTCTGCCTGGCAAGCCAGAGCAGTTCCAAGTGGTGAACGATATGCAACCAGATAGTGGTCGAGATCTCACCGCTATTGTCAAGTTTGTGTGCGGTGGCAATCGTCTTGTCCGGTCGGTGTGTAGCGACAAACGTATTTAGCGCATGGCAACACAAAGGTGAGGTAGCACCGCGAATCGCAGACCGTCAGCAGAAACTTCTGCTAGCGTACGAAGGGCTCAAAAAAGACCCCCTTCGACTGGTCCGGTGACCCGCATCACTCGGTACGTATTCCGGAAGGTACCGCTAACGGCTTGTAAAATCCGACACAATTTTGATGGTTGATTTGTAGGTCGCAAAAAACAAAAACCCCGTAGAACGTTGATTCTACGGGGTTTTTAACCATCGACTGGCGGAGACGGAGGAATTCGAAGGTGCCGCACTCCGCCGCGCAAACGCGTGGTGCAATTAAATTCTCGCGAGCCAGACGCTTTTGGCTATCTGGACAAGCAAACCGGACGGCGTCACGGGTTCCAACCCACGCGGCGCTCAGCCACCGGCGTTGTGAGCTTATGCCCCACCACGCCGCTGGTCCGCGCCGGCCAACAGCGAAAGGATCTCGATCAGTGGTCATTCGGATCGAAGAATCCTTGCTGACGCATTCAACGGCTCGTCCTTTTCCCAGTCGCGTGCTCTCAGAGACACGCTCCCCAAGTCTTCTCCAACGCCCCGAAGAGCACCGCCATATCGGTCTCGAACTGTGCCTTTGTGATCGCCCCACCCACGGTTTTGGCGAGATTTTTCTTCTTATCTCCACTCATTGCCTTTACATCACCTTCCAACCTTTTCCAACCATCGTGCTCGGGATAACACTCCTCCAAGCTCCCGGCTGGCAGCACGATTATCTGACCACCAGCATGGAGGGCTTTATGGGCTTTTATAAATTCATCGAATCCTGGCTTCGCCTTTTCGGTCGGCTTATCGCATACCACGACTAGCCTATCACTGTACATGGTACTGCCCATTGGCGAGTACGCTTTACCAATCGCGTTGATCGATCGTTTCGCCTGGTGCGTATCGCCTTCGGCCGATATGATTTGGATCATCGGTTTATCCGGATAATGCCTTTTTATGATTCTTGTCAGCAACTCAAATTCACTAGGACCCTCGACGATTAGGAAGTTTCTAGGTAAAAGTAGGTCCGCCGGACTACCACCAAGAAGTTCGTAGACTATATAGGGTTTGTCTTTCTCGTCCGTTTTAAAAATCTCTGTCTTACAATCATTTTTCTCTGCTTTGAAAACCGTTTCCTGTTCGCCCGAGTCTGCTACAAAGACGGAAGAGTGAGTGCTTATGAACACTTGATCCAAGTCACGACTTAGCTCAATCAACACATTTTTCAGTTTTCTCTGGGCGGTCGGATGAAGGTGTAATTCGGCCTCGTCGATGAAAAACAGAAATGATTTGCCCGCGTCATCCCGTTCTTTGCGATATTCCGCGTACGCTTGGATAATTGCGAGCATCAACGCTCGCTGCATGCCGTCCCCCTTCTCGCTCGCATATGTTTCAATCCCATCGTCAACAACGGTTTCGAATTTTTTAAGGAGGTCGTTGAACTCGGGAGAGAGGACTTCAAAAAACACCTTTGAGCATTCAGAAAACTGTTTTTCCAGATGCTTTTTTACTGAACTTCCTAGAGCATTGAAATGACCACTAATTGCCGAGTCTTCGGCATTGAATAAATCATCAAACGTGCTTCTGAATGCGCGATACTTCGGATCGTCTATTAGTATTTGTTCGATCACGGACGACAACATAATTCCCACTGCGCTTTTTTGATTGTATTTCGTAAATTCATCGAAATACTGTCGAGTATGTATGTACTCGAACTTGGGGAGAAAATCGTTGAGAGCTGCATCAAATCCCGTGGGATTTTTCACCGCCACTCCATTAACCTCCACGATCCGCTTTTTTGGATCAGTGCTTTTTCTAAATATCTTAATGGCGTCTGCGCCAGAAAGCACGTCCAATATTTTTGTGCGATTTCCCTCGTTTATCATATTGGCCGCACCATGTTGTGCTCCAGAAAACTCAAGTCCCACCTTGATATCGCGCGTACTGTCTCTTTGGAATTTCAGGTCATCCAATGCACCATTCTTGGCCGCGCCGGTGTAAAACCAATTTACCGCTTCGAAAAAATTCGTCTTCCCGGTATTATTTTGACCGATAAGGATGTTGAACGTTGAAAAACTCAGATCCAGTCTTTCAATCGATCTGAAATTCTCGATGGTAATGTTTGATATCTTCATTGTTGTCCCCGGATATTTTCTGTTGGACTTCGGACGGCAGTTGCAGACTGCTTTCTTGTTTAGGTTTTGTCAAGATTGCCGCGCTCACGTGGTTGGTACAAGTCCTCCCCCTATGACGTGTGGCCGTCGAAAGCCGCTCACCGGCGTGTTGAGGCCGACCCATGACTAGAGCCCCAGCGTGACCAGTAATCCCGATGAAGTGATCCGCAGGCGATGGATACCGCTAAACTCAGCGTCTCGCGGCCAAAAGCATCGTTTCTACCGCACCCGAACATGGTAGCCAGACCCAAAATTACGGGGCAAATGGCCCGCAAAGCCTTACCCAGTATGGACGAGTCAAATTCATGAAGATTGCCACCTGGAACGTCAATACAGGGGTTTTTACGTTTCGAGACGTTTCACGATAATCCCCGAAACCCTTATCCAGCAATGATCTGGGGTTCGTAGTGTTTCACAAAGTTTCGCCATACCACGGGTACATGCGGCATGCGCTTCAAATTTTCTCTGAAGCCATCTGGCTTAACAGCGTTATCTCCGGCGTAGATGTGGTGACTGCGCCTGGAACCTCAGACCCGCTGGGCACAACGTGTTGTATTCTGATAGGGAAAGATTGAAACAGCTTCCTCCCCGTCTCGGTGATCGTCAACGATGAGCAACCGCAGGCGAAACTACTCCCAACAGCGTCATCGAAAAAAGCCGGCTGGAAGCAATATGACAGACAGCGAGATCGAAACTCTCGCGAAAGCTCTCCAAGCACCTTTTCCGGTGGTTTATATAAATTTCCGATCGGTTGATCGCTTCCTTTACCGGATCAGCGATCTTAGCCATCTACGCGATCATATTCCCGAAGCCTTAAGCCCAATGCAGCCGGATCGATGTGGGTGTGGTAGCCAGTTATGATTTCCTGTTTTTCCAACTGCCTCACTCGATCAATGCACGGCGCAGAGGTCAGCCCTACCTCCTCCGCAATGTCTGTCATTTGCGCTCGTGCATTCTCTTGAAGCAACCGTAATATCTTGGCGTCAATCCTGTCCAAAGACCCGCCTCGTCTTCCTCTCGCTTCTCATATAAATCCCTAGCTACCGACATCAGGACATCACGTCCCTGGCCAAATTACGCGCCAACGCTCGGTTCGAATATTCCCCTCGAACAGGAGCACCGCACTCGGCGCCCTCTTCAAGCCGTTGATTGAACGAAATGCAGGGCGACTACGACGCTAAGTCCCCCGCAGCCTTGGCCCGAAGCAACATCGAAGCACTGACCATTCGTCTCCTGCTCACAAGCCGGTATTAAGCATAGCCAATTAAGCCAATATGTTGATCTTTTGCGGCGTTGAGACTCTCGTCACCGAATCTAAATCGTCTTTGTTCGGTCGATCAAGTCTCTAGAAATTTACCCCTTCTTAGCGCCCGAATTCTCCGGCGGCAGTAGCTTGGCGACCGGGCGTGCGTCAGCCCATTTCTGAACCTCATGTGCGAGCCATCCCACCCTCCGGCCGGATAGCAATCGTGGCTCGGGGAACGTTTTTTGACGGACCAGTTGCTGTACGGTCGTCGGTGACAGAGAAAGTGCGTGTGCCACTTCTTTCAAGGAGAGACAGATCTTCATCACGTTTTCGCCTTCGTCTGTTTCCGTTGATTCCTGACTGCATTGAGGTACCGTCAACATGAACGAACGGAGGATTGATACGCAAGTGCTTTATCTTTACTGTTAATCATGTACATCGTAATTTAATTGGCGGAGCCAATTGCGGCAAACGCGCGTAGAGAAACAAAATTCCGTTTGCCAGCGCAACCGCTGAAGGATCCGCTTCCCGAAATTTCCATAGAAAGCCGTGCGCTGGATGACGCCGAGCCGAAAACTCCTTAGCGCGAATGGCACTTACTTAAGCCAGCATGGAGGAGAAGACGCGGGTAAGTACTTGAAGAGAAACGGAGGAGGCTGATCCAGGGATTGATAGGATGGTTGTTACCAAGCAAACACCCGTCTCATTCCAAGGACCAGCCCCCATGGATCGTAATGCACGAAGTCATCACAGGCAAACACTAGGCGGCGTTCAAAGCCGCGCACGCAGGGCCCAGGCGGTTGACTACTTCAACATACTGACGAGCCCGGAGCTGTTGGAGATAACGGAAGCGCATTTGCCAGAACATCGGGAACGGCTGTATCCGCCGACGGTGACACTGTCGATGTTCATGCGCCAGGCACTGGAAGAGGACGCCTCCTGTCAGAAGGCGGTCAACGGGTGGGCTGCGCAGCGAGCTGCCGACGGGCTGCGACCCATGAGTGTGCGTACGGGAGGCTACTGCCGCGCTCGCCAGAGACTGCCTCTGACGATGGTGCGGGAGTTGACGCGCGAGACAGGACGTCAACTGCACGAGCAGGCCAGAGCGGCCTGGACGTGGCGCGGGCGCCCGGTCAAGCTGGTTGACGGGACAGGGATCTCGATGCCCGATACACCGTCGAACCAGGCCCGCTTCCCGCAGTCCAGTTCTCAGGCTGAAGGAGTGGGATTTCCGTTAGCCTATCTGGTTGCGGTGATCTGTCTGGCAAGCGGCGCAGTGCTGGAGGCGAGTGTCGGAACGTACGCGGGCAAAGGCAGCGGGGAGCTGACGGCATTTCGCATGCTGCAAGATACGTTTCGCAAAGGTGATGTGATCGTCGCCGATGCCTTGTATTGCCACTACTTTCTGATGGCCTCAATGATCGCCGCCGGAGTGGATGTCGTGATGGAGCAGCATGGGGCGCGCCGCACCGACTTTCGGCGAGGCAAGTCGCTGGGCATGCGCGATCACATTGTGACGTGGCCCAAACCCCGGCAGCGGCCCGACTGGATGACGCGTGAGCAGTACCAGGCCTTCCCCGATGAACTGGTGGTGCGCGAGTCCAGGCTGCATCACCGGGTGCTGGTCACCACGATGCTTGATGCACGCAAGACCAGCAAACAGGAGCTCTCGCAGTTGTACGCCAGGCGTTGGAACGTGGAACTGGAT